>JAEWDJ010000244.1 GCA_023390155.1 Actinomycetes bacterium
CGGCGAGGGCCTCCTGGTCGACATCGAGTCCGCCGACGCGGACGCGCTGGCCGCCGCGTTCGCGGGCTGCGACGCCGTCGTGTTCACGGCGGGTGCCGGCGGCGGGTCCGGCGTCGAGCGCAAGCGCACCGTCGACTACGCGGGCTCGGTGAAGTCGGCCGAGGGGGCCGCGAAGGCCGGCGTGCGCCGATTCGTCCAGGTCTCGGCGTGGGGCGTCGACGTCCCCGTCGCCGACGACGCCGCCCCGGACTGGCGCGCCTACGTGGAGGCGAAGCGCGACGCGGACGCCTCCCTGCGAGACTCCGGGCTGGACTGGACCATCCTGCGACCGGGCGGTCTCACCTTCGAGGAGGGGACGGGCCTCGTCACCCTCGGCGAGTCCGTCGAACGCGGCAGCATCCCCCGCGAGGACGTCGCCCGACTGATCGCGGCCTGCCTGGACGAGCCCGGCACGATCGGCAAGGTCTGGGAGGTCGTCTCCGGCGACACCCCGCTGGACGAGGCCGTGCGGGCGCTCGTCACGCCCGCGTAGGCTTGCGCGCGTGAGCATCTACAGCGAACGCCCCTGGGTCGCGAGCTACGCGCCGGGCGTCCCGGCCGACGTCGACGTCCCCGCCGGCTCCCTCGCCCACCTGATCGACGAGTCGGTCTCGACCTACGGCAGCCACGTCGCCCTGGAGTTCTTCGGCGCGACCACCACCTACGGCGAGCTGGGCGAGCAGATCGCCCGCGCCGCCGAGGGGCTGCGCAAGCGCGGCGTCCGCAAGGGCGACCGTGTCGCGCTCGTCCTCCCCAACTGCCCGCAGCACGTCGTCGCCTTCTACGCGGCGCTGCGGCTCGGTGCCGTGGTGATCGAGCACAACCCGCTCTACACCCCGCGCGAGCTGCGTCACCAGTTCGAGGATCACGGCGCCACCGTCGCCATCGTCTGGGACAAGGTCGCCGCGACCGTGCAGGACCTCCCGGCCGATCTCGGCGTCAGCACGATCATCTCGGTCGACCTGACGCGCGCCATGCCGGCGACCAAGCGGTTCGCCCTGCGCCTTCCCGTCCCCGCGGCGCGCAAGGCCCGCGAGCAGCTCACCACCAGGGTCTCCGGCACGGTCACCTGGGAGCAGCTGGTCTCCGGCCGCAGGCTCAAGGCGTCGTACCCGCGCCCCGAGTCCGGCGATCTCGCGCTCATCCAGTACACGAGCGGCACGACCGGCCTGCCGAAGGGCGCGATGCTGACGCACGCGAACCTCACGGTCAACGCCGCGCAGTCGCGGGCCTGGGTGCCCTCGGTCGAACGAGGCACCTCCGTCGTCTACGCGGTGCTCCCGCTCTTCCACGCCTACGGGCTCACCCTGTGCCTGACGTTCGCGATGAGCATGGGCGCGCGCCTGGTGCTCTTCCCAAAGTTCGACCCCGACCTCGTGCTCGACGTGGTCAAGAAGCGGCCCGCGACGTTCCTCCCCGCGGTGCCGCCCATCTACGACCGGCTCGTCCAGGCGGCCGACGCGCGCAAGGTCTCGCTCGACGGCATCAGCATCGCCATCTCGGGCGCCATGAGCCTCCCCCAGGAGATCGTCGGGGTCTGGGAGGAGCGCACCGGCGGCTACCTGGTCGAGGGCTACGGCCTCTCCGAGTGCGCACCCGTGCTGATGGCCAACCCGGTCGCCGACAACCGCAAGGCCGGCACGGTCGGCCTCCCGCTCTCCAGCACGGAGCTGCGCATCGCCGACCCGGACGACCCCGGGACGGACCGCGCCTTCGGCGAGGAGGGCGAGCTCCTCGCCCGCGGACCCCAGGTCTTCTCCGGCTACTGGCGCAAGCCCGACGAGACCGCCAAGGTCTTCGCCGCCGACGGCTGGTTCCGCACCGGGGACATCGCCACCATGGACGAGGACGGCTTCGTCCGCATCGTCGACCGCATCAAGGAGCTCATCATCTCCGGCGGCTTCAACATCGCGCCGACCGAGGTGGAGGACGCGCTCCGCTCCTTCGAGGGCGTCGCCGACGTCGCGGTCGTCGGCCTCCCCGACCCGCACAGCGGCGAGAAGGTCGTCGCCGCGGTGGTCATGGAGCCGGGCGCCTCCTTTGACGAGGCGGCCATCCGGGCCTACGCCCGCGACTCCCTGACGGCCTACAAGGTACCGAAGTCGGTCGTACAGCTCGACGACCTGCCGCGATCGATCGTCGGCAAGGTGATCCGGCGCAAGGTGCGGGAGCAGCTGCTCACGCGGTGAGCCACGCGTTATATACCCGGTTATATAGACAGACCGAGGAGATCGCCGTGGCCATCACATCCATCGACATCGACGCCGATGAGCTCCGCCTCGCGAAGAAGCTCACGGGAGCCGCCTCCAACCGCGAGGCGGTCGGCCTCGCCCTGCGAACCCTGATCGCCGTCCGCAGCCAGCCCACCGCGGTGGAGCGCATCGTCTCCCGGCGTTTCACCCCGGATCAGATCGACGCTCCGACGATCGATCCGCACGCCCGACGCCATTCCGCGTGACGACCTACCTCGTCGACAACAGCGTCTGGCAGAAGGCGGGCCGCAGCCCGGCGATCGCCCAGCGACTGCGTGTGCTGGCGACGCAGCACCTCATCATCACCTGCCCACCCCAGGTCCTGGAGTACTGTCATTCCGCCCGCACACCTGCCGAGTATGCGGTGATCCGCGAAGACATGGAGGGGCTGCTCCCCGCTTGGGAACATCCGACCCAGCAGGACGCCCTCGATATCCACCATGCACTGTGGGACGGCGGACGGATGCGAGCGACGGCAGCCTTCGATTGCCTCATCGCCGCCTATGCCGCGGCGAACGACGCGATCATCCTCAACTCGGACCACGACTTCGCCCATGTCGAGGCCGCCACGCGGGGAGCGGTTCGGCAGGAGTACCTCGCCGAGTGAATCCGCTCACCCGATAGGGAACACCAGCAGCGACCCGGTCGCGGTCGCGACGACCTTGCCGGCGCCGTCGGTGACCACGCCGTCGGCGAAGGCCACCCGGTTGCCGGGCTTCGTCACGGTGCCGACGCAGGTGAGCGGGCCGGAGCCGGCGAGGACCGGGCGGAGGTAGTTGACCTTGATCTCGATGGACGTGTAGCCCTGGCCCTGCGGGAGCGTGGACTGCACCGCGCAGCCGAGCACCGAGTCCAGGAGGGTGCAGACCAGCCCGCCGTGGACCGTCCCGATCGGGTTGTAGTGCGACTCGTCCGGCTCGCAGACGAAGGTCGCCGTGCCGATGTCGGCCGAGACGAGGGTCATCCGCATCAGCGACGCGATCGGCGGGGGCGGCAGTTCGCCCGCCATCATCGCCCGCAGGTAGTCGAGGCCGGACATCGTGGGCATGACCGCGACCGCTGGGGCCGGATCCTCCCACTGGACGGTGCGGGTGCGTTCGGTCATGGGGACGACACTACGCGACGCCCGGGTCGCGGCCGGCGAGGCGGTCGAGGCGGCGCCGTGCCGACAGTTCCGCCTGGACGGTCGGCCCGAGCAGGGCGCCGGCGCCGTTCAGCACCGCCGCTGTCGCGGTGTGGAGCGGGACGAGGCGCTCCGCCGGGCGCGGCGGGAAGCCGAGGAGCGCCCGATGCCGTGGGTCCAGCGTCGACACCGCGGCGCGGAACAGCACCGGATACGACGGCCGGAGCATCCGGCGCAGCGGCGGGCGGCGGATGAACCGCACGATCTCGTCCACCTCCGGACCTCCGCGCAGCTCACCGGCGTCGGTGAGGTCCGAGATCGCCGCGCGCAGGCCGGCCGCGCTGGACGGCGCGTCCTCGACGCCCATCAGACCCGCGGCGCGCGTCCATTCGGCGACATAGCCGTCGGACCCGCCCGGGATCGGGCCGCCCCAGCGCTCGTGGGCGGTGAGGAACGCGTCGGTGAACGCCAGGTGCACCCACGACGCGAGCTCGGGATCGTTCGCCGAGTAGGGACGCGTGCGGCCGTGACCGTCCCGATAGGTGCCCGAGACGCGCTTGTGCATGGCTCGCACCATCTCGGAACCGGACACCGCCTGGGCCGTGCTGCCGTAGGTGACCGTGTGGATCCAGCGGATGGTGCCGGCGAGGCGGCCGAGCGGGTCCTCCCGGTAGCGGGAGAACTCCCGCACCCCCGCCAGGGCGCCGGGGTGGAGGGCCTGGAGCAGCAGCGCCCGGATGCCGGCGACCAGGGTCGGCATCCCGCCGTGCACGACCCAGGCGGCGCTGCCGGGCCCGAAGAAGCCCTCGTCGTCGCCGTCCTCGAGCCGGAGGATCCAGTCCGGCACGACGTCGGAACGGCCCGCGAGCGTCTCGACCAGGCGCGACCGCACCGGCTCGAGCAGGCTCGTCATGCGCCCGCGACCTCGAGCCCCAGCCCGTCGACCTCACGGGCGCCCGGGAGCGCGGCGAGGAGCCGCCCGGGCACCAGGATCTTCGAGCGCCGGACGCCGGATCCGACGATCACGACCTCCGCCCGGCCGACGCGGGCGTCGACGAGCACCGGCCATTCGGCGGGGAGGCCGATGGGGGTGATCCCGCCGTACTCCATCCCGGTCAGCTCGACCGCGCGGTCCATCGGCAGGAACGACGCCTTGCGCACGTCGAGCAGCCGTTTCACCGTGCCGTTCACATCGGCGCGCGTGGTCGAGAGGACGACGCACGCGGCGATCCGCTCGACGCCCTCCCGCTTGCCGCCGACCACGACGCAGTTCGCGAGCGTCGCGGCGTCGAGGCCGAACTCCTCCCGCGTGGCCGCGGTGTCGGACACGTCGGGGTCGATCTCCACCACCCCGACGTCGTCGAGCCAGCCCAGCGCGGTGAGCGCGTCGAGCGCGGCGGGAGCGAGGAGGTCGGTGCGGGATGCGGCGGGGACGGAGGTCAACCCGCCGAGTGTGAAGACGCCCATGCATCCACTCTGCCGCCCGAAGCTGCGCGCTGTCCATGAACGGGGCCGCGCCGCCCGGAAT
>JAEWDJ010000258.1 GCA_023390155.1 Actinomycetes bacterium
GTGCCGCGCACCAGCTCGCGCTGCGTGCCGCCGCCCTGCTGGGTGCCGTCGCCGGGCCGCCCCTCCCCTGGGCCGAGGTCGTGCCGGCCGCCCGGGCCGTGCAGGTCACGCGGCAGCTCTCGCGCCAGACCCGCGACCGAGTGGCCGACGGTCACGGCGACGACGGTTCCGACGCCGATCACGCCGAACAGCACGATCACGCCCAGTACGAGCGTCGAGATCGCGAACGCGAGGCCGTGCCGCTTGTAGAACGGCTCGGGAGGCACGGGGGCGGCGGGCGCGACGGGCTCGTCGTGCGTCGCAGCACCGGCCGCCGACGGCTCGCCTGACGGCGCCGCCGACGGCGACGGCGGAAGCGGCTCCGTCGGCTGATCCTGATCCATGCTCACAGGAAAGCATGCGCAGCCCGCGATGGGGCTGCGAGCCGCTGATGACTCCGCTGTGAATCGGCGCGCAGTCTGAGAAGCTGTGCGCGACGGCCGCGACCCTCAGGCCGGCTGCACCAGCACCGACCGGAGCTTAGCCAGCTCCACCTCGTCCAGCCCGGCCTCGAGCAGGTACCCGCGCGCGCCTCCGAAGTCGCGGTCGAGGAGGTCGAGCACCGCTTCGAGGGCTTCGCGCGGGCTGCCGCCCATGATGACGCGCAGGTCGGGCGTGACCTCGACCCCGTGGCTGCGGACCAGGGCCAGCATCCCCTCCAGCCACTCCCCCGCGAGATTCGCCTGCGTCGCCGCGTAGTCGTCGAGCACGGTCTCGCGGTCGACGCCGACGGCCAGCAGGGCGAGGGCGACGACGATGCCCGTGCGGTCCTTGCCCGCGGTGCAGTGCACGACGACGGGTTCGTCGCCGGTGTCGGCGATCTCACGGAGGGCGCGCACCACGACGTCGCGGTGCTGGAGGAGGATCTTCTCGTACAGGTCGACCAGGGTCGCGCCGATGGTCGCCTGCGAGGCGCCGGATCCCTCGAAGACCGGCAGGCGCAGCACGGTGACGTCGAGTCCCGCCAGGTCGTCGGGGAGCACGTTCACCTCGAAGTCGTCGCGCAGGTCGATGACGATCCGCACGCCCAGCTCGCGCAGCGTCTGCTTGCCGGCCTCGCCGATGCGGCCGAGCGCATCGGCGCGGAACAGCTTGCCGCTGCGGACGGAGCCGCCGTCGACCGGGTACCCGCCCACGTCGCGGAAGTTGTAGGTGCCGGGGACGGGGATGCGCTGCGGAGGCGTGGTCATCGTCTCAGTCTGCCAGCACCCCGCCGCGAACCGGCTCCCGCACCCTACTCGCCGAGGTGACGGCGGCTCGACATCGCCCGGTCGGCCTCGCGCTTGTCCTGCCGCTCGCGCAGCGCCTGGCGCTTGTCGTAGTCCTTCTTGCCCTTGGCGACCGCGATCTCGACCTTGGCCCGGCCGTCGTTGAAGTAGATCTGCAGCGGCACGATGGTGTAGCCGCCCTGCTTGACCTTGTTCTCGATCTTGAGGATCTGGGCCTTGTGCAGCAGCAGCTTGCGCTTGCGGCGCGGGGCGTGGTTGTTCCAGGTGCCGTCGGCGTACTCCGGGATGTGCACGGCGTCGAGCCACGCTTCCCCGCGGTCGACGAACGCGTAGCCGTCGACGAGGGAGGCGCGCCCCATCCGGAGCGACTTCACCTCGGTGCCGGTGAGGACCAGGCCGGCCTCGTAGGTGTCCTCGAGGATGTAGTCGTGACGGGCGCGACGGTTGGTCGCGACGACCTTCTGTCCCTGCTCCTTGGGCACGGCTCACTCCTGACGTTCGAAAGGTGGTGCCGCCCGGCGCGTCGCCGGGCAGCAGACCAGTCTATCGTGCGTCAGACCTTCAGGTAGCGCTTGATCGCGAAGTTGGCGGAGGCCGCTGCGAGGACCACGCCGATCAGGACGATCAGCGGGATCACCGGCCACGCCTGGCCCATCGACACGAAGTTGATCGACTGGATGCTGTTCTGGAGCGGCCCGCGCACGAAGAACTGCACGATCACCACGAGCACCGCGGCCGCGAGCACCGCGCCGATGAGGGCCGCGAGCACGCCCTCGATGATGAACGGCGTCTGGATGAACCGGTTCGACGCGCCGACCAGCCGCATGATCCCGATCTCCCGCCTGCGCGAGAAGGCCGAGAGCCGGATGGTCGTGGCGATGAGGAGCACCGCGGCGACCAACATCACGACGGCGACCACGAGTGCTGTGGCGCTGGCTGCGCCCAGGATGCTGAAGATCTGGTCGAGGTAGCTGCGCTGGTCGACCACGCTCTGCACCCCGGCCGTCCCGGCCAGCGTCTCCGTCAGCACGGCGGACTGGTTCGGGTCTTTGAGGTTGATCCAGAACGTCTGCGGGATCATGTCCGGCGTGACGAAGTCCGCGATCTGGTTGCCCTTGAACTGCTGCTTGAACTCGTCGTACGCCTGCTGCTGGTTCTGGAAGTAGAACTTCTGGATGTAGGGCGACAGCTCCGGCGACTCGAGCTGCTTCTTGACGGCCTCGATCGACTGGTCCGTCGCGGCGCCGGTCTGGCAGTTGTCGGCCTCGGTGCACATGTAGACGGCGACCTGGGCCCGGTCGTACCAGTAGTTCTTCATCTGGCCGATCTGCAGCTGCAGGAGCGCGGCGGTGCCGACGAAGGTGAGCGAGATGAACGTGACGAGGATGACCGAGATCACCATCGAGAGGTTGCGGCGGAGGCCGTTGCCGACCTCGGACCAGATCAGGCCGAATCTCATTTGGTCGGCCCCACATTCTGCTCGCCGTCGCGGTCGGAGTTCTCGCGCAGGCCCCGGAGGTCGAGGTTCGCGGTGAAGTTCAGGTGATCGGGCAGCCCCTCACCGGCGGGCGGCTGCGAGACGGGAGCCTGCTGCGCGGCCGGCTGCGGC
>JAEWDJ010000305.1 GCA_023390155.1 Actinomycetes bacterium
GGCGGCGGCCGTCAGCGCGGAGTCGGGTACGAGACGCCCGGGCGCCGTGTCCAGCTCCTGGGCGAGAGCGTCCCGGCTCAGCCACAGCTCGCGCGCGACCGCGAGATTGCGGATGCCGCGGATCGAGTGGATGCCGGAGAGGCGACGCCAGGGCTCGCTGCGGACGACGGTGAGCTCGCGGGTCAGCTCGGAGGAGAACTCCTGCTGCGCGATCTCGGTCTTGCCGGCCTCGTCGAGGAGCGCGGCGACGGCGTCGCGGAGGTCGGGCAGGAGCTCGACGTCGAGCGCCGCGTACGTCAGCCACGGCTGAGGGAGCGGGCGCGTCGACCAGTCGGCGGCGCTGTGCTCCTTCGCCAGGTGCACGCCGAGCAGCTCCTCCACCACCGTGCCGAGGCCGACGCGCGGCATCCCGAGCAGGCGAGCGGCGAGCTCGGTGTCGAAGATGCGTGCCGGGTCGAGTCCGACCTCGCGCAGGCAGGTCAGATCCTGCGTCGCCGCGTGCAGCACCCACTCGTCGCCGGCGATCGCCGCGTTCAGCTCATCGAAGCGGCCGACGGCGGGCGGGTCGAAGAGGAAGGTGCCGGCGTCGCGGCGGAACACCTGGATCAGGTAGGCCCGCTGAGAGTATCGGAAGCCGCTCGCCCGCTCGGCGTCCACCGCGATCGGTCCCGAGCCTCCCGCGATCTGCTCGACGGCGTCGAGGTAGCCGCCGCGGGTGTCGATGACGGAGTGGTCAGGCACGCGGGCTCCGTCTCGACGCCAGGATGCTGACGCCTTCGCCCGTCGGCGGCAGGCCGGCGAGCATGCACAGCAGCTCGCCCCAGCCCTCGACGTGGGCGGTGATGTCGGTCTCGAGCGGGCTCCAGGAGGCGCGCAGCTCGATCTGGGAGCCGTCGCCCTGCGCGGCGAGCTCGCCGAAGCCGGTGCTGATGATCTTGGTGGCCGTGCCGCTCGCCGCCGTGTAGCGGGCGTGCCGTGCGTCCAGCGCGTCCACCAGCCACGACCAGGTGACGTCGGCGAGGAAGGGGTCGAGCCCGATGTCCGTCTCGAGCGGGGCCTGCGCGAAGCAGACGATGCGGAAGGGGCCGCCCCACGCCTCCGGCTCGTCGGGGTCGTAGAGGAGGATGAACCGCCCGGTGCCGAGCTCGGAGTCGTCGCCGTGCCGCGCGGGCCGCACATCCGCCGCCAGCGCCACCGCGTAGGGGGCGAGCTGGGCGGGGGCTGGGATCTCGGTGACCGTCAGCTCCGGGCGGGCCGGGGCGGCACGGACGGACGCGAGGGCCGCGGCGAACGCGGCCGGCACGTGCGGGGTGGCGGGAGGAGTCGACACGCTACGAACACTAGAAGCCTTTGCCGGTGGCCGACGGTAAGGCACGCCGCCTGGGGAAGTCCTGAGGGCGTCCGCCGGGTCGCGCCGGTACGCTGACGGGCATGGCGAGCGAGAACAGGTCCGGCGGATTCGGGAAGGCGCTCGCCGTCTCGGCGATCATCGCCGGGGGACTGGTGCTCACCACCGCGGCCGGCGCCGCGTACGCGATCACCCGGGTCGCGCGCACCGTCATCACCCCCGTGCGCCGGCGCCCGCACAACCAGAGCATCCGCTCGGCCGACCCCGCCCGCGGCACCATCACGCTCGCGTCCACGCCGGACAGCCGCATGCCCGGCCGGTTCGGCGTCTGGTTCGGCGGCGAGACCGGGCACGCCAAGGTCGGCGGCCTGCTCTCCCTGGACGAGAGCACCGTGACGCGCGAGCTCGAACGCGTCGAGTTCGGCGACCTCCGCCCGGGGCGCGCCCGCATCTCCGGCTACTACTACCTCCAGCCGGAGGAGCTCGGGCTGCCCGTCACGAGCGTCGAGATCGACACCGAGCTCGGCCAGGCGCCGGCCTGGGTCTTCCCGGCCCCCGCCGAGTCGGCGGACCAGGGCCGCTGGGTCATCCAGGTGCACGGCTGGGGCGCCAGCCGGCAGGAGGGGCTGCGCGCCGTGCAGACGTTCCACGCGGCCGGCTACACCAGCCTTCTCGCCTCCTACCGCAACGACGGCGATGCCCCCGACAGCGCCGACCGCCGCTACGGGCTGGGCGGCACGGAGTGGCACGACATCGACGCGGCGATCCGCTATGCCACCGAGCAGGGTGCCCGATCGATCGTCCTCATGGGTTGGTCCATGGGCGGCGCGGTCGTGCTCCAGACCGTCACCCGCTCCGAGAACCTCGACCTCGTCTCCGGCATCGTCCTCGAGTCCCCGGTCGTCGACTGGGTCGACACCCTCGAATACCAGGCGAACCTCCTCCGCCTGCCGGACCCCATCGCGCAGGGCGCCATCCGGCTCCTCGAATCCACCCGCAGCGGGCCCATCACCGGTCAGGGCGCCCCCATCGACCTCGCCAGCATGGACTTCGTCGCCCGCGCGGCCGACCTCACCCTCCCCACCCTGATCCTCCACAGCGACGACGACGGGTTCGTCCCCTCCACCTCGTCCCGCGCCCTCGCCGAGGCGCGCAGCGACATCGTGACGCTCGTCCCCTTCACGGTCGCGCTCCACACGAAGCTGTGGAACTACGACGAGGAGAAGTGGAGCGGGGCGATCACGGGGTGGTTGGAGGCCAATCTCGACTGATATTCCCGCTGTGATTATGCTTGCATTTCAGATTCGTGTTACAGTCCGGGAATGCGGATCTCGGTCGACCTCGATGAGCTGTGGAGCGCTGCGCGTGCGCTGGGCGCCGACCGGGACTCCCTCGAACGTGTCGCTCTGCCGTCCATTCAGTGCGTCGTCCCGGAGATCGCGGCGACGCGCCGGTTCGATCAAGCACTCGACGCGCTGACACGGGGGCTCCACCGCACCCGCGGCCGCGTCGCCGGCGAGCTGGAGCGGTTCACCGACGCGCTCACGGGCGTCGTGCGGGATGTCACCGATGCCGAGGCGGAGCGCGTGGCGCTGATCCGGGGGATCGCTCGGGGGCGGGAGTTCGCCCTGTGAGCGCCGAGTCCGCGCTGCGCATCCTCGTCGCGACCCCGCAGTACGCCGATGATGAGGTGCTGCGGTTGGCGCGCGAACTCGGAGCGATCGCCCGGCGGTGGAGACAGCTGGACGACCGCGCGCCGACCTGGAG
>JAEWDJ010000353.1 GCA_023390155.1 Actinomycetes bacterium
GCACCGAGCGACGCGAGCGCACGCGCGCGCGGAGTGTGCGCCGCGCGACCCGCCCGCGCTCTGCCATGATGGCTTGCACTGCTCGCGGATGAGCGGCTCGCTCCTCGTCCGCGCACCGCGTTCGTTAGGAGAGACATGACGAGTACATCCGCACCCGCGGCACCGCGGTCCGGAACCCTGCGACGGAACCTGGGACTCTGGGCCATCGTGGGCCTGGGCCTCGGCTACATGACGCCGACCGTCGTGTTCGACACGTTCGGGATGGTCGCGCGCGACACCGACAACGTCGTCCCGTCCGCCTACCTCGTCGCCCTGATCGTGATGATGTTCACCGCCATCAGCTACGGAAAGATGGCCGGCGCCATCCCGAGCGCGGGTTCCGCCTACACGTACGTGCGCGAGTCGGTGCACCCGAACGTCGGGTTCATGGTCGGCTGGACGTCGCTGATCGACTACGTGCTGCTCCCGATGGTCAACTGCCTCATCATCCGCAGCTACCTCGAGGCGATCTTCCCGGACGTGCCCGGGTGGATCTGGGTCGTGATCTACTGCGCGGTCGTCACCTCCGTCATCTACCTGACGATGCGCGGCACCTCGAACATGAACATGCTGCTCCTGGTGTTCTCGATCGTCGTCATGGCGGTGTTCGTGATCATGGTCATCGCGCAGCTCATTCAGGGCCAGGGCGCCGGCACGGTCGCCTCCGTGCAGCCCTTCCTCCACGACGGCGTCACGCTGGGCGCGGTGCTGACCGGCGCGACCATCGTGTGCTTCTCCTTCATCGGCTTCGACGCGGTCACCATGTATGCGGAGGAGGCGAAGCACCCGCGCATCATGCCGAAGGCGATCCTCTTCACGGTGCTCATCGGCGGTGCGATCTTCCTCGTCGCGGCGTACTTCACGCAGCTCCGCTTCCCGTCGTCCTCCGCCTTCCCGCCCGAGGCGATCGAGGACAGCACGCTGCCCGAGATCGGCCTCCAGGTCGGTGGACCCGTGCTGCAGGCCGTCCTCACCGCGGCCGGCTTCGCCGCCACGCTCGCCTCCGGCCTCGCCTCGCACGCCTCCGTCTCGCGCATGCTGCTCGTGATGGGGCGCAACAACGTCCTCCCCCGGCGGCTCTTCGGCTATATCAGCCCCAAGACCCACACCCCGACGTTCAACATCGTGCTCGTCGGCGCCATCAGCCTGCTGGCGGCAGCCTTCACCCTCGAGCTGATCGCGGCCTTCATCAACTTCGGCGCCCTGATCGCGTTCACCTTCGTCAACGTGTCCGTCATCGCCTGGTTCGCCATCCGCAAGGGCCGGCGCAAGACCGCCAAGGACGTCTTCACGTTCATCGTGCTCCCCGGCATCGGGATGCTCCTCACCGGGGTGCTCTGGGCCAACCTCCACGCCGACGCCCTCGTCGGCGGCCTCATCTGGGCCGCCATCGGCTTCGTGTACCTGCTCGTCCTCACCCGCGGATTCCGCCGCAAGGCGGCCGCCTTCGACGAGGCGCAGCCGGTGACCGGCTTCACGAAGGCGGTCAAGCGGGACGACGACTGACCCGCGGCCGAGATGCGCCGACGGGTGCGGCCGCCGGCGCGCTCACGCGACGCCGAGCCGCTCTCCCCGCAGGTCCAGCGCGTCGTCATACGGCTCCACCGCCACCGGATCCGCCAGCGTGACCAGACGCTGCCAGACCCGGAGCGCCGCCAGCTGGGTATCGAGCTCGTCGAAGCGGTCGCCCCGCCAGCCGTGGTGGACGAACTCGTCGAACAGCCCGAGCTGGGTCGAGTAGGCCACCAGCTCGGGGCGGACGCGCAGCTCCAGCTGCGGCTCGCCCGCCGCGTCGAGGACGCGGAGGCTCCGGTCGTCGAAGTCCGCCTCGACCACGCCATGCTCGAACCGCGCGACGAGGGCCCGCTGCGTGCTCGGCACCGGGATGTGCTTTCCGACGGCGACCTCCACCGCGATCCCGTCCACCGAGCCGGCGAGCCGGAGCAGCGTGGGCGCGATGCCGTGCCCGCTCGCCTCCTGCACCTCGGCCGCGCGCGGGGCGTAACGGCCGACGCGGAGCTCGTCGACCTGCAACGCGTCGATGCGGCCGGGCGCGAACAGGGCGAGCAGGTGCAGCGGGTGGATCGCCGTCTCGACCAGGGCGGAGATGCCCCGCTCGGGCGACTCGGTCCAGGCGCGGGACGTCCCGCGCGGTGACCGGCTGTTGTCCTCCAGCAGGCGCACGCTCACCGAGCGGACGTCGCCGAGCCCGTCCCGCACCCGGCGCACGCGGTCGAGGTCGAGCGCGCCGTCGGCCTCCAGGTAGGGCAGGTAGTGGCGGCGGCCGGTGAGGAGCAGCGTGAGCGGGAGAGCCTTCTCGAGCACGTAGTACGACAGCGCGAACCCGTCGGCGAGGAGGCCGGGGTTCCGCTGCAGGAGGTCGAGCTCGGTCGTCCCGGCGCAGATCGGCTTCTCCACCGCGAACCGCACCCCCGTGTCCGCCAGCGCCGCGACGTAGTCGAGGTGGCTGCGCGTGGGTGAGGCCACGATCGCCGGGACCCGCAGCCGCTGCAGTCGCTGCACGATCCGACCGGGCTCCGCGCGCTCGACCCGCTGCCCGCCGACGTCGGTCTCCGCGGGGTCGAGGACGACGATCTCCTTCGGGGAGCGGCCCCGGTCCCGGAGGGCGGGGAGGATGCGCGCGCGGGTGACCTCACCAGCCCCGACGACCGCCAGCATGTCGGCGCTACGCGACTGGATCACGGGGAGCGCATTGATCAGCACGCTGAGCGCGCCACCGGTGTAGACGATGCCGAGCAGACCCAGCGCGACGCCGATCGCCCCCGGCAGGCCCCCGGCGCCGCGGAGCGCGTTCAGGATCTCGAGCGGCTGCACGGCGAGCGCGAACGCGAGCGCCAGGCACTGCACCAGGCACACGAGCGGGAACTGCAGAAGGTACTCGGCGGGGTGATAGGCCGAGAACCTCCCCTCGATGAACGCCCGCAGGAACAGATAGTGGATGATCCACGTCGCACACTCCGCGGCCAGCACCCAGCACACCACGTCCAGCGGCACCTCGGCCCACAGCGGGATCCCGGCCCGCGCGACGGTCAGCAGCCCGAGCGCCGCCGCCTGCCCGAGGAAGTACCACTCCGTCAACGCCGCCGGGAAGTCGCGGCGGCGTTGCCCGTCAACCGCGCCCCTCCGCCGCCCGCCCGCGGCCGCCGGTACGCGTACTTCAGCCACTGCAGCGGCGACAGGACCCGGGCCACCATGATCCCGTGGAAGGCCAGCCAGGCGAGCGGCGACCGACGCGCACCCCAGGTGTACGAGGGCCGCGGCGGGATCCCGGCCACCTCGTCGACGACCGCCGACACCCGTCCACTCATCGTCCCCGGTCGTTTCGCACGCACCCAGCGAGGCTATGTCCCCCGCCCGGTCGGCGGTGGAGCCGCCACGCCACCAGTTCAGGTGACGCTGGATAATGCATGCATTTGAGGTTCCACATATGGACTGTGGCGTGTGTTATGTTAACGCCAGCATTCCTCGCGCAGACGCGACCGATAACGAAGGACCCTCGTGGCCACAGCTCCCCACATCCGGCTCTCGACCGTGATCATGGCCCATCCGAGGCGTCTGAACGCCGCCCGGGCGCTCCGCGACCTGCTCCCGGACCTCGACCCGCAGATCGTCCTCGACCCCGATCCCGAAGGGCCTCCGTCCGCGTGGCGCACGGCCCGACTGGCGTGGAGCGCCGTCCCCGACGACGCGACCCATCACCTCGTCCTCCAGGACGACGTGACGACAGCGCCCGACTTCGGGACGCGCGCCCGGGCCGCCGTGCGCGCCGAACCGACACGCCCGATCTCCCTCTTCACGGAATGGGGTTCGCGCACGGCTAGCGCGGTGCGCCTCGCGGCCGCGTGCGGGCGGGGCTGGGCGGACGTCGTCGACGATTACGTCCCGACCGTCGGGCTCGTTCTCCCCGCGGAGCTCGCGAGAGGACTCGGGTCGGCCGCGGACCCGGCTGCCACCGATCCCGACGACGTCATCCTCCTCGACTATCTGCGGGCGCGCGGCGTGGCGGCGATCGCGCCCGTGGACAGCCCGCTCCAGCACGATGTGGGGCCCAGCCTCGTCGGCAACGCCATCATGGGTCTCCGCCGCGCCGTCCGGTTCGCCCGTACGGTGGACTGTCCCCCTGCGCAGCAGGACCACGCTCCGCTCTCGCCGCGTGCCATTCCGTACTACGACTGGTGGGACCAGCAGGCGGCGATGTTCGTCCCCGACACGGCGAGCGCCGACGGTTGGTCACGCTTGCGCTCCGGACCGGCGTTCGCACACCTGGGGACCTCCCTCGGCGACGCCGACCGCCGATTCGATGCGACGCGGCCGTCCTGGCCCGACCGTCGACGTCGCGACGATCGCGTGAGCGACATCATCCAGCGCGAGCTCTGGCGCACCGCCTACCTCCTCGGTGCTGTCGCGGCAGACGCGGGAGCGCGACCCGACCAGATGGACGACCCCAGGTTCCGCTCCGCACTGCGCACCCTCGCCCCCGGCGGCCTGCGAAGGATCATCCCCGTCCATCTCCTCGACGAGGTCACCTCGCTCCTCGACCCGCTGGTGTCCGACGCGACGGCTGCCGGCCTGACGCGTCAGACGCCCTGACACCACGACCGCCATCACAACGAACAGCACGGAACCACGGGGGATCTTGATGAACACGCTCATCGACGCACGATTCGTTCGCGAGGCGCTTCTCGCGCGTCGCGCCGGCAGGCTCGAGCGCCTGCGCTCACTCAGTCGCGAGCCGGTGACGAAACCGACGACCACCTGGGTCGGCGACTTGCAGCAGGGAGATGGTGGCAAAGGGGCGATGACCGATCGGCTCGCCGCCCGCCATCACGTCGTCGTGCGCGTCCAAGGCGGTGACAACGCGGGCCACACGACGGTCTTCCGCCGCGCTTCAGGGGAGGACGTCGTCCTCAAGAACCACCTGCTCCCCTCCGGTATGCGGCACCCGGGCGTCATCGGCATCCTCGCGAACGGCGTACTGGTCAATCTCGAGCGGCTGGCGCACGAGCTCGCCGCATTCGCCGACATCGCACCGGACATTGCCGACCGGGTGTTCGTCAGCGGTCGCGCCCATGTGATCCTCCCGCTCCACATCGTCGCCGACGAACGCCAGGAGGCCGAACGGGAAGGCACCGGCACGACGATCGGCACGACCCGACGCGGGATCGGACCCGCCAACGTCAGCAAGGTCAACCGCATCGGCCTGCGCGTGCACGACCTCGCAGACCTCGACCTCGTCGAGGAGCGTATCCGAGCCGCCGTGCGATTCTTCGCTCTGCCCGACAGCCTCGTGGCCGAAAATGTGGACTGGGTGCGTCGTCATCGCAGCACGGTTCTCGACCGAGAGATCGACTCCGCGCGCGTATTGGACGACCTGGTCGCCACCAACCGGTCCGTGCTCTTCGAAGGAGCGCAGGGTCCACTCATCGACATGGAACACGGCATCTACCCCTACGTGACGACGTCGCCGACCGCCGTCCACTCGGTCGGAAGCGGCTCGGGGTTCGCGCTCGACCGCATCGAGCGCCGGGTCGGAGTCCTCAAGGTCTACCAGACGATGGTCGGCAACGGGGCATTCGTGTCGGAGGACTTCTCGGAACTCGCTGCGCGCCTTCGGGCCGAGGGCGAGGAGTACGGGACCACCACCGGGCGCGACCGGCGCTGCGGCTGGCTCGATCTCGTGCAGGCGCGGTGGGCGGTCGAGGTCAACCGTTTCACGTGCGTCGTGCTGACCAAGCTCGACGTCCTCGACGCGTTCGAGAGCATCGGCGTCTGCGTCGGCTACGAACGCGACGGGGAGATCCTGGTCGAATTCGATGCCGAGCACGAGTCCCTGGAGCGGTGCACCCCGGTGTTCCGGTACTTCGACGGCTGGTCGACTCCCACGACGACGGCGCGGAGCTTCGAGGAGCTGCCTCTCGCCGCTCGCGAGTTCGTCTCTTTCATCGGCGCACACCTCGGCGTCGAGGTCGCGGGAGTCACGATCGGGCCGCGTGACACGGACCTCCTCCTCCGCACCGGCAGCTCGCTCGATTCGCTGGTAGCCGGATGACGGCCGACGGCCGGTTGGCGCTCGTCGACGTCGACGGCACACTCACTCCGGTCAGGTCCATCTGGCAGCACCTGCTCGAAGCGATCGGCAGATGGGATCCGGAAGGCAGCCGCCATCTCGATCACTTCCTCGCCGGCGAGATCGATTACGACGAGTTCTGCAGACGCGATGCGCTCCTGTTCGCCGGTGTTCCCTACGCCTCGCTGCAGGCGATCGCGGGGGATGTGCCTCTTCATCCCGGGTCCCTCGACCTTCTGCGCGGCCTCCGCGATCGCGGGTTCCGCGTGGCTCTCGTCTCGACCGGCCTTCGTGTGCTCACCGACCGGCTCGAGCGGTTGGCAACAGTCGACGCATGCGTCGCGAACGATCTCGAGGCCATTGCGGGCATCTGCTCGGGCCGCGCCGTCGTCGAAGTCCATGAGCACGACAAAGGGAAGCACGCCGCGCATCTGATCGAGCGGTTCCGCAGTACGTTCACGATCGCCGTCGGCGATGGCTCGGCCGACGTCCCGATGTTCGAGCGCGCCGATCTCGGAATCGCGGTCGGGGAGGCGAGCCTCTCGGCGCGGGAGGCAGCTCACGCCGTCGTACCCACATGGGACGCCGACGCTCTGCTCGCGATGATCGACGCCGCGACGGGCGACCGGTGGTCCGCATGACCGTGCCACCGCGCACCGGCGCCGACCATCTCACGACCACGTACGAAACGGTGCGAGAACGCGAGTACGACTACATCGTCCTGGGTGGCGGCGGAACAGCCGCGGCATTCATCGATGGTGTCCGCGCTCGACGCCCGTCGGCGCGCATCCTCGTGCTCGAGCAGGGGCCGTATCTCCTCCCGGACCATGTTCAGAACCTGGGGCTCGCGTATCAGCCGCTGATGGCACGGGCCACCGCCACACCGTGGCGCTCCGACGGTGACCTCGCGATCGTCTCGCAGGTCCCGTTCCTGGGCGGCCGCACCTTGGTCTGGAGCGGATGCGTTCCGCGACCGACACCCGATCAGCTGTCTTCGTGGCCCGCCGCGATCACCGACGGCCTCCGAGAGCAGTGGAAGGCCGCCCAGGCCTGGCTGGGCGCAGCGCCGGCGTCGACCCTCGGACCCGAGTTCGGCGGGATGCATCGTCGCATTCGGGCGACGGTCGCCGACGCCCTCCCGCGCGATCCGAGGCTGCTGGCGAAGGATGCCGACCTCCTGGACGCTCCGCTCGCTCATCCGAACGACGGCTCGGGCGGCCGCTCGAAGTTCAGCGCGATCGTCCCGCTCGTGCGCGCAACCGCGGCCGGGGCGGGAGTCGACATCGTCACCGAGTGCTTCGTGGAACGGCTGGAGCGAGCGGGCGGCACAGTGACGACGATCCGCACGGCACGCGGCCCCCTGTCCACGAATGCGGCAACTGTCGTCCTCGCGCTCGGCACCTCCGAAGCCACCGGGCTCGTCCTCCGCTCTCGGCGGACGCTCGCTGCGCCGCTCGCAGGACAGAACCTCTCCGGCAACGCGGCGAGCTTCTTCACGTGTCGCGTACCCCGCTCGCCGTTCGGCCCGCTCAGGGACGTGGGTCCCGAGCTCAGCGCCCTCTACATCGATGGGCGGACGGCTGACCGGGAGTACCATCTGCACGTCTCGGCGATGGCGACCACCGACCTGCTCCGCGATCGGGAGCGCATCTTCCGGTTGATGCCCGACATGTTCGGCGACAACACGCCGGATCTCGCCAGCGACGACGGGCACGTGGTCCTCGTCGTCCACGGCCTCGCGGAGGTCGCCGGCGCCCGTGGCGACGGGCAACGGAGCCGGATCGAGCTCGATGGTGACACGACGGTCGGTCACTTCGCTCTCGACCGCTCCGACCGCGCGGCGTGGGACGCCATGGACGACGCAGCGGACCTGGTGGTCGCTGCCCTGGCCGGACGCGACGGCGCGGAATACTGGTCGCCGGTGTCGCGGATGTGGAACCGGCGTGCGCCCGATCGCCGCATGCCGTTCGCCTTCCATGAGACGGGGACCCTGCGGATGGGAGATGATCCGGACCGCGCGGCGACCGACGTCGACGGACGCCTGAACGGCACCACGAACGTGTACGTGCTGGGCGGGGCGGCATTCCCGACACAAGGGTCCTGGAATCCGTTCCTGACGATGGTCGCGCTGGCGTTCCGTCTGAGCGAGCATCTGGAGAGTCGACGGGAGGGCGCCCCGTGAGAACGACACCCCGGGCGCCTCTGCATCCCCTCACGACGAAGGTCTGGGTCCTGACCGGTGTCGTCGCCGTGGCCGACTTCGTCTTCGGTGCGACGTTCGTGACGTTCATGGGCCAGCAGGGCCTGAATGCTGCAGCGATCGGCTTGCTGTTGTCGATTCCCGCGGTCACCTCGGTGCTCGTCGAGGCTCCGAGTGGAGCGTGGGGCGATCGTTTCGGGCACCGGAAGCTGGTGCTCGGTGGCTTGCTGACCTGGGGAGCCGGGCTCGTCGTCTTCGCAGCCGCGGACACACCCGTGGTCTTCGGAATCGCGATCCTGTTCTGGGCTACCGGCCTCGCCCTCTACAGCGGTGCGGCGACGGCCCTCCTCATCAACACGCTCAGCGCGGACGACCTTCGGACCGACGGCGACACGGCTCTCCGAGGCGCGGAACTCATCCGGTGGCTTGCTGCGGCGGGCGGGGCCGCTGTCGTCGCGGGCACGGCCTGGGCCGTGTCGACCGGGATCTCGATCCTGATCTCCGGCATCCTTCTCCTTGCAGCCGGCGTCTGGGTGGCGGCGACCTGGCCGGAATCCCCGACGCGCTCCCACCTCCCGGTCGGTCGCTCCCTGCTTCGGGGCGTGCGTCTTGTCTTCGCCTCATCGTCGCGCTCCCTCGTCGCATTCAGCGTTCTCGCATCGGTCGACCTCGCGATCGTCATCCTGACGTGGCAGCCCATGACGATCGAGGTCGTCGGCCTCGACCGGGCGTCTCTCGGCGTCGTCCTGCTCGTGCTCTCCCTGGGGACTGCGGCCGGAGCGTGGACCACCCGCTGGCTGAGGAGGTTCGACCCGGGTCTCGTGCTTGTCGTCTCGCTCGTCGCCCTGAACGGTGCACTGGTGGTGGCCCTTCTCGGCTCGCCCGCGGTCGGCGCCATCTATCTCGCAGCGGAGGTTCTCCTCGGGGTGGCGCTCACCACGCTCGCGGTGTGGGCTCAGCGAACCTTCCCCGATCGTCTCCGTGCCACGGCGACGTCCGTCCTCGGCACGGTGACGGGAGTGACGATCGCCGCCACGAACGCCGTCGTGGGTCCGCTCTGGGAGCGCATCGGCCTGACAGGGGCGGTGGCGGTCTCAGGCGCTGTGCTCCTCACCATCACGGCGGGAATCGGCTGCGCCACACTGGCGAATCGCGCGAGACTCCGTTGGAGGGCGCGAGATGGCGAAGCGAGGAGGACGCCATGATCCACCATGCGGATCCCCGCGACGCCGTGATCCTTCTGACAGCAGCGGTGGCGATCGTCACGCTCGGCCGCAACGCCGCCTACGCCGTCCGGATGTGGCGACAGCCGGCACTCCTCGAGCGCGAGAGGGCAGCCGTCGCCGAGCATGCGTCTGGCGCGCCTGACGACGGGTTCGCGATCCACTTCGTCGTACCGGCGTTTCAGGAGGTGGATGCGCTTCCCACGACGATCGCCGCACTCCGCCAGGCGATCGACCGCTCACGCTTTCGCGCGACCATCACGATCGTCACCTCGATCATGGACGAGCCGTCGCAGCCCGGGGAGGTCAGGACGCGAGCCGTCGCCGAACGCCTCTGCACGGAGAACCCGGCCTTCCGCGTCGTCATCGACCACAACACCAACCCGAGCATGGCGTCGGCTTTCAACGTCGGCATGGGGGCCGTCGCCGCGGACACGACATACGACCGGTCGCGCACCTATGTGGTGGCCTACAACGCCGACTCGACGGCCGCTCCCGATTCCGTTCAGGCCCTGGGCGACACGATCCTGTCCGGCGAATTCCCCCGCGTCCTGCAGCTCAACCACTCGTCGCTCCGCAACGTCGACGAGATGCGCGGACCTTCCGGGTGGTACGCGCAGGGAGCCGCCTATTACCAGACCCGCTGGGCGCTCGGTTTCGAGTTCGACCTCCATCGCCGGAACAGCGCCACGTCCCGCCCGGGGCCGCTCGGGCACTCCTACCATCTCAAAGGTCAGGGGCTCGTGCTCCGCCTCGACACCGCGGTGGAGGTCCACGGCCTGAGCACGGAGACACCCTGCGAAGACCTCGAACTCGGCTTCCGGCTCTCGCTGCTCGACATCCCCGTCGTGCCCGTGCCCGTGCCCGTGCTCGAAGACACGGAGTCGCCGATCACGGCCGCCGCTGTCACCGCCCAGAAGCGGTACTGGTTCTCGGGCATGGCCGACGTCGTGAACTTCCACCGGCTTCATCGAGCGCAGCGCGAGGGTCGCACATTCCGCTATGAGCTCCAACGGGCGCCGTCCCTCTACCGGAGCGCCGGATGCTTCCTGCTCGGCCCCGTTCCGTACTGGGTCTTGATCGTCGGCGGGTTCGTGCTCGGACTGCCGTGGCTCGCAGCCATACCGCTGTTCAACGCGGTCGGCACGACCTGGCTGATCCGCCGAGCACTCCGGCGTCTCGGGGGCGCTCATCCGAGGCTGCGGTGGCGCGAGCTCATCACCGTTCCGGCGGCTGTGCTCGTCTGGTCGCTCTCCCGCAACATCGGCCCGATCCAGTATCTCGTCTCGATCGCCCGCGCTCCGGATCGCGCGACGCGCCTCGCGGCGACCCAACGTCGGCACATCGAAGAGTCCTTGGCAGCACCCCGCACCGACCGCCCCTGACACACGAAAGCCGCCCCGGAGTTCTCCGGGGCGGCTTTCGCTTCAGCAGCGCGTGACAGCGACCGGTGGTGGAGATGGGGGGAATCGAACCCCCGTCCACTGCTGTGGTCATGTGCCTTCTACGGGTGTAGCCAGTGAAGGCGTTTTCTCGGCCCCGGATCTTGCCACTGGCACCTGATCCGACGGGCCCAGTATCAGTTGGAGTCCCTCTGCGCCCCGATACGCAACGCAGAAGCTAGCCCTCTAGCTGACGCCAGGATCCGGGTAGAAGGCGGTTCCCGGTCTGACGGTCTCTTTAAATGGCGGAGGAGGACTTACGCCGCGAGGGCGAAGTCGGCCTTGGCCGAGACAGTGCTCTTGTTATTGGCACTTATTGTTTTGCATGCATCGTTTACGAGATAAGCATGCATCCTCGACCCGCTTCTCACAGTCACGCAGACAATGTCGAAACCGATCATCCCCGTGCGCAGCCGGTGTGGCTGGGTCGCTGTCACGCGCTGTTGAGTTGTCGCAGGTGCTGCTCTCGCCGCTTCCGGCGAGCTTCCCATATTACAACAGCGCGGACTCCTGATCTATGCCACGATCGGTCCATGTCCGAGACGATCATCACGGTGCAGGGCGAGCACGAGGAGCGGCGGCCGGCCGAGCGGGGTGTGGTCCGCGTCCAGGTCGCCTACGACGGACCCGACCGCGAGGAGACGCTGGCGCGGGCGACGGCCCGGCACGCGGAGCTCGCCGCGGGCCTGCGCGAGCTGGCGGAGTCGGCGGGCGGCCCGGTGTCGCGCTGGCATTCGGAGCAGCTTCGGGTCTGGGGTGACCGGCCGTGGAGCCAGACGGGCGAGCAGCTCCCGCTCGTCCACCACGCCCAGCTCGGCGTCGAAGCGGAGTTCGCCGACCCGGCCGCGCTCTCGGATTGGGTGGCGTCCGTCTCCCTCCGCGACGGCGTCACGATCGACGGGGTGACGTGGAGTCTCACCGAGGAGACCCGCGCCGGCCTGGTCGACGCCGTCGCAACCCTCGCCGTTCGGGATGCGGTCGCCAAGGCGCAGCTCTACACGACGGCCCTGGGC
>JAEWDJ010000368.1 GCA_023390155.1 Actinomycetes bacterium
CTCCCGCAGAGACCGACGCGGACGAGCAGCCCGCGACGGGCACCTCCGACGCACCGCCCGCCCGCCGCTCCCGCGGGCGCAAGCGCGCCGCCCCGGAGCAGGCGGTCGACACCCCCGCGGTGGTGGAGGGCGAGCAGGGCGACGCCGATCTGCAGGCCGAGGCGACGCGGCTCCTGGCGCGGGCGCTGCAGCTCGGGCACGAGAAGGACGACGCCGAGTGGCTGCACAGCTCCACCGTGAAGGGGCAGATGAAGCGGATGGACCCGTCGTTCAGCGAGAAGGCGCTCGGCTTCCGGTCGTTCAGCGACTTCGTGAAATCACGCAGCGACGTGGTGGAGCTCGACGACAGCTCGACCGCGCAGATGCTGCGCCAGGTGCGCACGCGCTCCCGGCGGGCGCGGCACAGCGGGCGCGCGACGGACGCCGTCTCGTCCTGAGAACGTCGCGACGCGCGCGCGGCCGGCACGAAGCCCGCACACAGCATCCGGGCGTTGACTGACCCCATGGCACGACAGTGGATCGCGACGCAGTGGGGTGGACCGGAGGGCTGGGAGCTCGTGGATCGGGAGGTCGCCCCTCCCGGGCCGGGGGAGGTCACGATCCGGGTGCGCGCCGCCGGCGTGAACCCCGCCGACTTCAAGCACGTCTCCTCCCCGCGCCCGGGCGTCGAACTGCCCATCGCGATCGGCTACGAGGTCGCGGGCGTCCTCAGCGCCATCGGCCCGGACACGCGGATCGGCTCGGGCGCCGCATCCGTCGGCGACGAGGTCGTGGCGTTCCGCATCCAGGGCGGGTACGCCGACGAGGTCACGGTGCCGGCGAAAGACGTCTTCGCGAAGCCCGCACGCATCCCCGACGAGGAGGCGGCGAACCTCCTGCTGGCCGGGACGACGGCCGCCCAGATGCTGCACACGGTCGGCGCCCGGGAGGGCGAGACCATCCTCGTGCACGGCGCCTCGGGCGCGGTGGGCGTGAGCATCCTCCAGCAGGCCGGCGAGCACGGCGTGCACGTGGTCGGCACGGCGAGCGAGCCGAGCTTCGCGCGCGTGCGGAGGTTCGGCGGCGTGCCGGTGGAGTACGGCGACGGGCTCGCCGACCGGGTGCGCGCCGCCGCGCACGGTCCGATCGCCGCCGCACTCGACACCGTCGGGACGGACGAGGCGGTCGACGTCTCCCTGGCTCTCGTCGCCGACCGATCGCGGATCGTGACGATCGTGGCCGCCGCGCGCGCCGAGCAGGAGGGGTTCGCCGCCGTCTTCGGCGCCCAGCCGGAGAGCCAGGCCTACCGCGACTCCGTGCGCGCCTCGCTGCTGGACCTGGCCGGAAGCGGGAGGCTGCAGGTGCCGATCGCGCGGACCTATCCGCTGGAGGACGCCCCGGAAGCGCTCCGGTTCCTCGCCGAGGGACACCCCGGCGGCAAGATCGCCCTGCTGCCCTGACCGGAGCGGGCCGCACTCCGCCCAGCGCTCGCCGCCCGCGCGGAGAGCGCTGACCGTGCGGCCGTCACTCCACCTGCAGCTGCGTGCGCGCCGGATACGGGCACACCAGGTACGCGTGACCGTGGTCGCGCTGCAGCCCGTGCTTGTCGATCCGGCTCGTGCAGAGCGGGCACACCGCCGCCTCGTTCTTCGGCGTCTCCGGCCCGTACGGGCCGAGCGGAGGCGGGCCGAGGACCGGGAACAGCTTGGCGTCGAGCCACTCCGCCGCCCGTTCGGCGCGGTGACCGCGCCGGATGTCCACTTTCTCCATGCCACGAATGGTAGGCCGGTCGACGGCCCGCGGCACCGGCTCCGACCGAGCTCGCAGCAGGGCTTCAGGCGCGCGCCGGGTCACGCCGCCGCGCGCGGCTTCACTCCTCGACGCGGCCGGCCTCCGCCTCCTCCTCCGACATGACGACCATGCCGCCGGTGCGCTGGCTGGAGTGCAGGAGCGCCTCCATCCACCGCTCGTTGAGCGTGGGCGGCCGGTTGCCCGCGAAGACGAACGCCATGGGGATCTCGCGGCTGATCCAGAGACTCATCCGGCCACCGCCCTGCTCGGCCGGGATCTGCCAGTTGAGCAGAAAGCTCTCGTGGCGGCGCAGCTTGGTGACGATCGCGATCTTCACGTGCGAGAGCGTGCGATCGTCGAACTCGTACTCCTGGCCCGTCCCGTAGAGCAGCTTGCCCATCAGGCGTCCTTCCGCTGCGCGCGCGACGCGCGGTAGGTGCCCTCGGGGACCTCCTCGCGGATCTCGGCCCGCAGCGCGTCCTCGAGGAAGAGCCCACCGTTGCCGTTCGCGCGCTCGGTCAGCATCGCGAGCCAGTCGCGGTTCAGCTCCGGGAGCGTCGGGTGCGCAAAGACGAACTGCAGGCTGATGGAGGGGTCCAGCCAGACCGAGCGGAGGGTGCCCTCCGTGCTCGCCGTGCGATCCATCCAGATCAGGAGGAAGCCCTCCCGGCGCCGCAGCTTGGTGGCGATGACCGCCTGAAGGTGCGCGAGAACCCGGTCGTCGAACGCGAACCCGTCCGCGCCGTCGTAGATCAATGTGCCCATCGTTCCTCCGGATCCCACTTTCGCGGCGGGCGGGCGCGTCGTCAAGTGATCCCGTCGCCGCGGCGTAAAGTCCGGGCCATGGACGCTCTCACGCGAACCATCAAAGCGGCCCTCCTCTATGAGGACGGCCGGACCCTGGACAGCGTCGTGGTCGTGCCCCTGATCGGCGGCTGTCCGCCGGGCGAGATCCGCGTCGCCACCCTCTTCGCCGGAGCGCTCGCGTACGACGTGTACGAGCTCGCCGACGAGGAGGAGTACGCGGGTGCGCCCGCCTACCCCTACCGCTCCACCATCCCCGTCACGACCGACGACCTGGACGACTGAGGCCGCCTCGCGCGCTGGTTAGGCTGGGCGGGTGACTCCTCCCGCCCCGCCGCAGCACCCGCGCGTGCCGCGGGTGGGCACAGCGGTCGCCGCGCTGAGCGTCGGCACCGTGCTGAACCCGCTCAACTCCTCGATGATCGCGGTGGCCCTGGTGTCGCTGCAGCGCGACTTCCGGGTGGATGTCACGACGGTCACCTGGGTGGTCACGTCGTTCTATCTGGCGTCGGCCGCCGGCCAGCCGCTGATGGGGCGTCTCGCCGACCGGTTCGGGCCGCGCCGGCTGTTCCTGTTCGGGATGATCGTGGTGGCTCTCGCGTGCGCGGCGACGCCGTTCGCCCACTCGTTCGCGGCCGTCTGCGCCGGGCGCGTGGCGCTCGCGATCGGCACGGCGACCGCGTTCCCGTCGGCCATCGCCATGCTGCGGCCGCTCTCGGCCGGGAGCGACGTCGGCACCCCGCGACTGCTCGGCCGCCTCCAGATCGCGAACACCTCCGGTGCCGCCATCGGGCCGGTGCTGGGCGGAGCGCTGGTGACCTTCCTCGGCTGGCAGGCGATCTTCTGGGTGAACGTGCCGCTCGCGGCGCTCGCCTTCGTGGGCGTGTGGGTGTTCGCGCCGAGGGACGCCGAGCGGGAGCGGACGCCGCTGTCGCGCACACTCGCCGAGTCGGACATCCCGGGCATCCTGCTCTTCGTCACCACCCTGAGCGCGCTCCTCGTGTTCCTGCTCGACCTCTCCCCCGCGCCGCTCTGGTGGCTCCTGCCCGTCTTCGTCGCCGCCGGCGCCGCGTTCGTGTGGCGGGAGCTGCGCAGCCGGCACCCGTTCCTCGACCTGCGCCTGCTCGCGGCCAACCGCCGGCTGATGATGGTCTACCTGTGCTTCGCGATCTTCAGCGTCGTCTACTACTCGGCCTTCTTCGGCCTCCCGCAGTACCTGCAGGCCCACGCCGGCTACACCGCCGGGGTCGCCGGGCTGCTGATGTTCCCGCTCGCGGCCGTGACGATCGTCGCCACCCCGCTCGCGGCGCGCGCGATCGAGCGCATCGGGCTGCGGTCCACGCTGCTCTGGGGCGCGTCGTCCCTCATCGTCGGGGCGGGCCTCCTCGCGGTGGCCGCCGCTTCCACCGCGCCGTGGGTCGTGCTGCTGCTGACGGCGGCGCTCGGCATCCCGTACTGCGTGGTCAGCATCTCGATGAACCAAGCCCTGTACGCGGCGGCGCGCCCGGAGGACAGCGGCGTGGCCGCGGGCATCTTCCAGACCTCCCGCTATGTCGGCGCGATCGTGGCGACGACCGTCCTGGGCCTGCTGTTCAGCGGAGGGACGACACCCGGCAGCTGGCTCACGGCGGTCGTCGTCGCGACCGTGCTCTCGGTCGTCCACCTGGCACTGCTGGTCTTCGTGCGGCCGCAGCGCCGAGCGTCAGCCACCGCCTGACCCGCGAAGCGGTGCCGGCGAGCCCGCGCGCACAGCAGCGGCGCCGGCGACCGGGGCCTGCCACGGCCCGCCCAGCCCTCCTATGATGCGCGCATGACGCTCTGGCCGGACGGGACCACGCTCGGGACGCAGCTGCTGCTCCTGCTGCTGGCGTTCGTGCTCTCCGCCGTGATCGGCGTGGAGCGGGAGCGCCAGTTCAAGAGCGCGGGACTCCGCACGCACATCCTCGTCGGCCTGGGAGCGGCGCTGTTCACGCTGGTGTCGGCCTACGGGTTCCAGGCGCTCGGCCTCGACGTCATCGACCCGACGCGCATCGCGGCGCAGGTGGTCACCGGCATCGGGTTCGTCGGCGCCGGGGTGATCTTCGTCAACCGTGGCAACGTGGTCGGGCTCACCACCGCCGCCTCCATCTGGGTGACCGCCGCCGTGGGGATGGCGTGCGGCGCCGGGCTCCCGGTGCTGGCGGCCGCGGGCACCGTGCTGCACCTCATCACGGTGGGCACGATGCCGATGGCCGAGCGCGTGCTGCGGCGCACGGCGGGCGCCACGCTCGCCG
>JAEWDJ010000374.1 GCA_023390155.1 Actinomycetes bacterium
CCGCCGAACTGCTCCACGCGAGCGGCGCACGGCCGGCGGGGCGGGTCACCGGGCCGCTGGCGCGCGCGCTGGAGGAGCTCATCGCCTCCGGCCGCCCGGCCCGCGTTCTGGTGCAAGACGCGGCGGCGCTGCTCCGATAGGTTCTCTCTGGGGCTCGCGTTGGCGGCCGAGGGAGGACGTGTTCATGCGTCGTGTTGTCAGGGGCGGGCTCGCCTTCGGTTTGCTCGCTGTGCTGCTCAGCGGATGTGCGGCAGCGGCGGGGTCGTCCGCCGGCAGCGTCACGAAGGACACCAGGCCGGCCACCGCCGTCACAGCGGCTCCGTCGTCGAGCACTGTGCCGTCTCCAAGCGCTCCGCCCGCCACGCAGACGGAGGCGCCGAGCTCAGACGGGCGCATCGCCGCCGGGGATCTGCCGCAGGGACTGGACGCGGCTCTGCAGCGCGACCTGGGTATCACCCCCGAGCAGTACCTCGCCGAGGCCGCCGCCGCCGGTCACGCCTCCGACATCGCGCCCGCGCTCGCCGAAGGAGGGATCGCGCCGGATCAGGTCTGGCTCGACGGCACCACCATCAACGTCCACGCCACGACCGCGTCCGAGCGCAGCCTCGTGCATTCGCTCGGCGCGACGCCGACCACGAGGACTCCGCCGACCGGCCCCGACGTGTCCCGGCCGGCGAGCGCGTACGACGACCTCGACAACGGCACCGGCTGGTACCTCCCGTTGGATGGAAATTACATCTCGATCTGTTCGACCGGCTTCAATGGATTCGCCTCGAACGGAGCGCCGACAGTGGCGACAGCCGGGCACTGCCTTCTCGGCAACTCCCCGGTGCCGGCCGCGCCGATCAGCGCTTATCGCTACGTGCAGTCGGCACCGAACCAGCAGGGCACGCCTGGCGGACTCATCGGCGCGCTCGCGTACTCGTCGTTCATGTTCGGCGGCGGCAACGACGCCGGACTGATCCCTGTCACGGGAGCCGGCCTCACCCCGCGCGGGCAGGTCTCGAACTGGAAAGGCGGGACGGTGCCCGTTCGCGGCATGAAGAACGCGACCGTCGGGGCGCCGATCTGCAAGTCGGGTCGGACCACGGGGTGGAGCTGCGGCACGGTCTACGACGTGAACTACACCGTCGACATCCTCAACGCGGACGGCTCGACGGTCACGGTCAACTCGGTGATCACGTCGATGTGTATGTGGCACGGCGATAGCGGCGGACCTGCCATGATCGGCAACTTCGCCGTCGGCATCAATTCCGCCGGCAGCTGGTCGGGGCCGTCGTGCACCGATTCGGACGGGTACTCGACGGTCTACCCGCTCGGCGGCGACCCCGACAGTCTGACCGTGAAGCAGCCGGGCTGGCAGCTGCAGGTGGCCATCGACACTCCCGTCATCACCTCGACGGTCGGCGGCGCGACACCGACGGTATCCGGCACCGTTCCGAACGCGACGACCGCGACATCTGTCTCCCTCTACGTCGACGGTTCGTCGACCTCCGCCGCAACCGCCCCGGTGACTGCAGATGGTAAATGGTCGCTCGCACCGACCGGCTTGAGCACCGGAGTGCACTCCGTCTCCGTCACCGCAACGTACGGGTCGTTCAACCGGTCCGCGTCCTCGGCCGCTGCGTTTCTCCCGGTCGGCGTCGTCGCCGACCGCATCGCGGGCCAGGACCGCATGGACACCTCCGTCGAAGTCTCACGCAGCGCGTTCCACGATGGAGCGGATGTGGTCTACCTCGCGTACGGCTGGAATTTCCCCGATGCCCTCGTGGCGACTGCGGCGGCGGTGAAGCTCCACGGGCCCGTGCTGCTGGCGACGTCGGACGGGATCTCGGACTCGGTGCGCACTGAGATCAATCGGCTCGCGCCGAAGCGGATCGTGATCGTCGGCGGGACGGCAGTGCTCTCGCCTCGGCTCGAGCAGAGTCTGTCCGGGCTGGCGCCCACCATCAGCCGGATAGCCGGCGAAGACCGGTTCGATACCGCGCGCCGGATCGTCGCGGACGCGTTCGGCGCGACAACCGTCTCGAATCTCTACATCGCGAGCGGCATGGGCTTTCCCGACTCGCTCTCGGCGGCGGCGGCGGCCGGGGCCTCGGGCATGCCCGTGTTGACCGTGCTCGGCTGGGCGGACACCCTCGATGCCGCGACGATGACTGCCATCTCGGCCCTCCACCCGGCGAAGATCACGATCGTGGGAGGCCCGAACTCGGTGTCGGCCGGGATCGCCTCCCAACTCTCCGGGGTCGCGAGCACCGTCAGGATCGGGGGCACCGATCGTTTCCAGACGAGCGAGCTGGTCGCGCAGTCTGTGACCGCGACGGCACCGAGTGTCTACGTGGCGTCGGGCATGACCTTCCCCGACGCTCTGACCGGCTCCGTGCTCGCGGGCATCAGCGGCAAGCCGCTGCTGCTGACCGGCGGCACCTGCGTCCCGCGTTACACCACGGAGGCACTGGCGGGATGGCATTCGACCGCCATCACTCTCGTCGGCGGCCTCAACGCCCTCTCCGCGGATGTCGCCGTCCTCAGCTCCTGCTGAGCTCCTTGCGGAACCCCAGGTAGGAGACCGCCTCCCAGTCGCCGTCGAGATCGAAGAGGGGCGCGTAGCCGAGCGCGAGGTAGAGGGCGACGGCCTCGGGCTGGCGCGCGCCGGTGGTGAGCACGATCGAGCGGATGCCGCGGCGCGCGGCCTCGGCCTCCAGCTCGGCCATGACCCGGCGGGCGAGTCCCTGGCGGCGGTGGGCGGAGCTGGTCCAGACGCGCTTCACCTCGACGGTGTCGGCGTCCTCGCGCATGAACGCACCCCCCGCGACGGGACGGCCGTCCCCGTCGACGAGGAGCAGGAAGGTGCCGCCGTGCTCGGCCGTGAACCACTCGGCGGGGTAGCGGGACAGCTCGGCCGATGACGGGATGCCGTCGTTCAGGCCGTACCGCTCGTCGTACTCACGGGAGAGCTCCTCGACCAGCGGGGCGGCGAGCGGGTCGTCCGGGCGGGTCACCACGACCCGGGCGGTCTCGGACAGCGGGGCTCCCGGGGCGGCGCCGGGTCTCGGTTCGGTCACGCATCGACGATACGACAGCGCGCCGACACGCGCGGGCGGCGAGTCACAGATGGTCATCCGCAACGGATTCCACGCAACGAATCGCGAAATCTATTCGAAACGTGCAGGAAAAACGCCGTTTCACGCGCGAATTAGTGTGGGGGATGCGCCCGAGCGCTGGGGTATGCTCCCCATACCTCCTGCAACCCTTGCACACAGGAAGAAGGACCATCACCATCATGCGTATCCGATCCGTGGCCCCTGTGGCCGCCATCGCCGCTGTCGCCGCCCTGGCGCTCACCGGCTGCGTCGACAACTCCACCCCCTCCAGCAGCGGCACCTCGACGTCGAGCGCCGCCGCCTTCGAGGTGAAGAAGGACGACGCCCTGGCGGCGTCGCTGCCCGAGAAGGTCAAGTCGGCCGGCAAGCTCGTCGTCGGCATGGACAACACCTACCCGCCGAACGAGTACAAGGACGACGCCGGCCAGCCCGTCGGCTGGGAGGTCGACCTGGCCAAGGCGATCGGCGACAAGCTCGGCGTGAAGACCGAGTTCGCCATCGCCAAGTTCGACAACATCATCCCGTCGGTCTCCGGCGGCAAGGACGACTACGGCATGTCGTCGTTCACCGACACCACCGAGCGCGAGCAGCAGGTCGACTTCGTCAACTACTACTCGGCGGGCATCCTCTGGGCCTCCGCCAAGGGCAAGGACGTCGACCCCGACAATGCGTGCGGCCTGAAGGTCGCCGTGCAGTCGACGACGTACGAGGACACCGACGAGGTGCCCGCGAAGTCGAAGGCCTGCACCGACGCGGGCAAGGCCGCCATCCAGGTGCTCCGCTACGACACCCAGGACGACGCCACCAACGCGGTCATCCTCGGCAAGGCGGACGCTCTCAGCGCCGACTCGCCCGTCACGCTGTACGCGATCTCCAAGACCGGCGGCAAGCTCCAGGAGGCCGGCAAGACCTTCGACGAGGCCCCCTACGGTCTCCCGGTCGCCAAGGGCTCCGAGCTGACGCCGGTGCTGCAGAAGACGGTGCAGGCGCTCATCGACGACGGCACCTACGGCAAGATCCTGGACAAGTGGGGCGTCTCCGACGGCGCCGTCACGACCGCCGAGGTCAACGCCGCCTCGAAGGGCTGACACGCATGTCGCAGGGCAATCCGGGCCGACCGGTGGCGGGGGCGACCCCGCCGCCGGCCGGCTCCCCGGCCTCCGAGCCGATCAAGGCCGTCAAGCTGAGGCACCCGTGGCGCATCGTCTTCGCGGTGCTCCTCATCCTCGTGCTGGTGTGGTTCCTCGTCGACGCGGCGCAGCGCAGCGCCTACGGCTGGGAGTACGTCGGCAAGTACGTGTTCGACAAGCGCATCAGCGCTGCAGCGCTGGTCACCCTCCAGCTCACCGTCTACTCGATGGTCATCGGCGTCATCCTGGGCCTCGTGCTCGCGGTGATGCGGCTCTCCCCGAACCCGGTCGTGAAGTCCATCGCGTGGCTGTACCTGTGGATCTTCCGCGGCACGCCGGTGTACGTCCAGCTCGTGTTCTGGGGCCTGTTCTCGCTGATCTACCCGCAGCTGGTGCTCGGCGTTCCGTGGACGGAGTTCCACGTCACCTTCGACCTCGGCTTCATGCAGAACGCGTTCATCATCGCGGTCATCGGCCTCGCGCTGAACGAGGCGGCTTACATGGCGGAGATCGTCCGCGCCGGTCTGCTCTCGGTCGACCAGGGCCAGGAGGAGGCGGCCACCGCCCTCGGCATGTCGTGGTGGCAGACCATGACGCGCATCGTGATCCCGCAGGCCATGCGGGTCATCATCCCGCCGACGGGCAACGAGGTCATCTCGATGCTGAAGACCACGTCGCTGGTGGCGGCCATCCCGCTCACCACCGACCTCTACGGCGTCGCGCGCGACATCTCGGCGGTCACCTACACGCCGGTGCCGCTGCTGATCGTCGCGTCGCTGTGGTACCTGCTGTTCACCTCGCTGCTGATGATCGGG
>JAEWDJ010000469.1 GCA_023390155.1 Actinomycetes bacterium
GCGTTGCGGACGGCGACGTCGCGCACCTCCGTGACGGGCGCGTCATCCCGGCCGAGCCGTCGCCGGGCGACCGCGGTTTCGGGATGTGCGGACGGCTGCGGACCTACGACCTGCGCGGGCTTCGCGACCGGCCGGGCCGGCTCGACGGCACTGCGGTCGACGCGTGAGCCCCGTGGCCGCGGCGAGCCCCGTCGTCCACCCGCGACGGAATACCCTCTCGCCTTTCAAAGTTGAGTTCAGTAGACTCAACTTTGCCCCCACTCGGAAAGGACACGAATGGCGAACATGCAGGGCGCGCCCTCCACCCAGGAGGAGGCCAAGAGTGCGCTCGAACAGTACGGCGTCAACCTCACGGAGATCGCCAAGAGCGGCAAGCTCGACCCGGTCATCGGGCGGGATGCCGAGATCCGGCGGGTCAGCCAGGTGCTGACCCGGCGCACCAAGAACAACCCTGTGCTCATCGGCGAGCCCGGCGTCGGCAAGACCGCCGTGGTCGAGGGCCTCGCGCAGCGCATCGTCGCGGGCGACGTGGCCGACTCGCTCAAGGGCAAGCAGCTCGTCTCCCTCGACCTCTCCGCGTTGGTCGCCGGCGCGATGTACCGCGGCCAGTTCGAGGAGCGGCTGAAGGCCGTCCTCAAAGAGATCAACGACGCCGAGGGCGAGATCATCACGTTCGTGGACGAGCTCCACATCCTGATGGGCGCGGGCGGCGGCGAGGGGTCCGTCGCGGCCTCCAACATGCTGAAGCCGATGCTGGCCCGCGGCGAGCTGCGGCTGATCGGCGCCACCACGCTCGACGAGTACCGCGAGTTCATCGAGAAGGACGCCGCGCTCGAGCGCCGGTTCCAGCAGGTCTACGTGGGTGAGCCGAGCGTGGAGGACACGGTCGCCATCCTGCGCGGGCTCAAGGGCCGCTACGAGGCGCACCACGGCGTGACGATCGAGGACTCGGCGCTCGTCGCCGCCGCCTCCCTCTCGAACCGGTACATCACCGCGCGCCAGCTGCCCGACAAGGCGATCGACCTGATCGACGAGGCGGCGAGCCGGCTGAAGATGGAGATCGACTCCGCGCCGGTGGAGATCGACACCCTCCAGCGCGTGGTCGAGCGCATGAAGCTCGAGGAGTTCGCTCTCAAGAAGGAGAAGGACGAGGCCAGCAAGGAGCGCCTCGCCGCCCTCCAGGAGCGCCTGCGCGCCCAGGAGGACGAGCTCGAGGAGCTGCAGGGCCGGTGGCGGGCCGAGAAGGCCGCGCTCAACCGGGTCGGCGCGCTGCGCTCGCAGCTGGAGGAGGCCAAGACCAGCCGCGACGTCGCCCTGCGCGACGGCCGCTACCAGGAGGCCTCCCGCATCGAGTACGAGACCATCCCGAACATCGAGCGGGAGCTGGCGGAGGCTGAGCAGGCCGAGCACAGCCACCCGCGCATGGTGAACGAGCAGGTCACCGCCGACGACATCGCCGCGGTGGTCGCTGCCTGGACGGGCATTCCCGTCGACCGGCTGACCCAGGGCGAGACCGAGAAGCTGCTCCACCTGGAGTCGGAGCTCGGCCGGCGCCTGATCGGCCAGAAGCCGGCGGTGCGTGCCGTCGCCGACGCCGTGCGCCGCACGCGCGCGGGCATCTCGGACCCGGACCGGCCGACCGGCTCGTTCCTCTTCCTCGGCCCGACCGGCGTGGGCAAGACCGAGCTGGCCAAGGCGCTGGCCGCGTTCCTGTTCGACGACGAGAAGGCGATGATCCGCATCGACATGAGCGAGTACGGCGAGAAGTTCGCCGTCTCGCGCCTGGTCGGCGCCCCTCCCGGCTACGTCGGCTACGAGCAGGGCGGTCAGCTGACGGAGGCGGTGCGCCGCCGGCCGTACTCGGTCATCCTGCTCGACGAGGTCGAGAAGGCGCATCCGGAGGTGTTCGACATCCTCCTGCAGGTGCTCGACGACGGCCGCCTGACCGACGGGCAGGGGCGCACGGTCGACTTCCGCAACACGATCCTCATCCTGACCTCCAACCTCGGCAGCCAGTTCCTCATCGACCCGACGCTGAGCGAGCAGGAGCGCGAGGAGGCCGTGCTGCAGCAGGTCCGCCAGGCGTTCAAGCCCGAGTTCGTGAACCGCCTCGACGACATCGTGGTGTTCTCCGCCCTCGGCAAGGAGGAGCTCGGCGAGATCGTGGAGCTCAACATCGACCGGCTCGTCCGCCGGCTCTCGGAGCGGCGGCTGGAGCTGGCGGTCACGCCGGACGCCCGGGCGTGGCTCGCCGAGCGCGGCTACGACCCGATCTACGGCGCCCGCCCGCTCCGCCGGCTCATGCAGCGCGAGATCGACGACCGGCTCGCGACCGAGCTGCTCGCCGGCGAGGTGCGCGACGGCGACCTGGTGCGGGTCGACCTCGCCCCGGAGGGCGACCGGCTGACGGTCGAGGCCGTGCGGGAGTAGCCGCAGGAGGAGCACAGGAGCAGCGCAGGAGCAGCGCAGCGCTGCGACACGAGGGGCGCCCGGCGGGAACGTCGGGCGCCCCTCGTCGTGTGCGGGGTCAGCC
>JAEWDJ010000052.1 GCA_023390155.1 Actinomycetes bacterium
GTTCTACAGCGTGATCCCCGCCGGCGGCGTCGGCTCCCGCCTGTGGCCGCTGTCCCGCGCCGACGCGCCCAAGTTCCTCCACGATCTGACGGGGTCGGGCCAGACGCTGCTGCGGGACACCTGGGACCGGCTGACGCCGCTCTCCGGCGATCAGCGGATCATGGTCGTCACCGGGCGTGCACACCGCGCGGCGGTCGAGGCGCAGCTGCCCGACCTCGCCGACGCGAACGTGGTGCTCGAGAGCGAGGGTCGCGACTCGACCGCCGCGATCGGGCTCGCGGCCGCGATCCTCGAGCGCCGGGAGCCCGGGGTGATCATCGGCTCCTTCGCGGCCGACCACGTCATCCGCGACCAGACCCGGTTCCGACAGGCCGTCCGGGAAGCCGTGCACGCGGCCGCCGCCGGCTACATCACGACCATCGGCATCCAGCCGGTCGAGCCCGCGATCGGGTTCGGCTACATCCGCTGCTCCGAGGAGGACGCCGGGATCGAGGGGGCGCCCTCGGCGCGGATGGTCGACTCCTTCGTCGAGAAGCCGGACCTCGAGACCGCCGTGCGCTACGTCGCGGACGGCTCGTACCTCTGGAACGCCGGCATGTTCATCTCGCGCGCCGACCTCCTGCTCGAGTGGATCGGGCGCGCCGAGCCTCAGCTGCTCTCCGGACTCCTCGAACTCGCCGAGGCCTGGGACGACCCCGCCACGCGCGGACCGGCCGTCGACCGCATCTGGCCGCGGCTGAAGAAGATCGCGATCGACTACTCGGTCGCGGAGCCCGCCGCCGCGGCCGGCCGCCTGGCCGTCGTCCCCGGGTACTTCGACTGGGACGACGTGGGCGACTTCGCCTCGCTCGCCAAGCTCAACTCCGGTGGGCGCAAGTCCGACCTGGCCATCCTCGGCGAGAACGCGCGCGTGCTCGCCGACTCGTCCAGCGGCATCGTGGTGAGCCAGAGCAAGCGCGTCATCAGCCTCATCGGCGTGAAGGACATCGTGGTGGTCGACACCCCGGACGCCCTCCTCGTCACCACGAGCGAGAACGCGCAGCGCGTGAAGTCTGTGGTCGACGCGCTCAAGGTGACCGGCTCAACCGACGTCCTCTAGGACGCGGGCTAGTCGACGACCGAGGGCCCGCTCTGCACGTCCTGGGCGATGCGCGAGATCTCGGCGTCGTCGAGCTGGATCCCGGCGTCGGCCAGCCGCTGGCGGAGGAGCTTCTCGCTGTCCTCCCGCGGCCGTAGCTGCATGTCCGCGCGCATCTGCTCGACGATGCCCGCCACCTTCACGTCGGTGCCGGCTTCGGTGCTCCCGTCCATCACGGGTTCGTCCTGACTCATGGCGCGGAACGTACGCCTCCGCCGCCCGCGCGCAAGTGATCCACAGGGGTTCCGCAGCGTCTCGGCGCGGGAGCGGGTTTATCTCGACGTCGAGATAACTGAGGGTGACCTAAGCAGCGCCCGCAGGGCCCGCGGCATAGACTGGGCAGCGCGCTCAGCGCGCCTCACTCAGCTCCACGCAACCAGGGAGGGTTGTTCGTGCCAGACCAAGCGGCAGGGACTCTGCAGCCGACGAAGAACCGGCCGGGCGGCACACTGTACCGTGGCCGCGAGGGCATGTGGTCGTGGGTGCTTCACCGCATCACCGGCGTCGCCATCTTCTTCTTCCTTCTCGTGCACATCCTCGACACCTCGCTCATCCGGGTCAGCCCGGAGGCGTACAACGCGGTGATCGGGACGTACAAGAACCCCGTCATGGGACTCGGCGAGATCGCCCTCGTGGCGGCCATCGTCTTCCACGCCTTCAACGGCATCCGCGTCATCCTGATCGACTTCTGGAGCAAGGGCGTCAAGTACCAGCGCGCCATGTTCTGGATCGTCATCGCCCTCTGGGTGGTCCTGATGGCCGGCTTCGTGCCCGTGCAGCTGATCCACATCTTCTCGGAGGTGAACTGACGTGACGACCATCGAAGCGCCGCGCACCCCCGCCCGCCCGGCTCGCAAGGGCGTGAACTGGGAGAAGTGGGGCTGGATCTACATGCGGCTCTCCGGCATCCTGCTCATCGTCCTGATCTTCGGCCACCTCCTGGTCAACCTCGTGCTCGGCGACGGCGTCAAGCAGATCGACTTCGCCTTCGTGGCCGGCAAGTACGCGACCCCGTTCTGGCAGGTCTGGGACCTGCTGATGCTGTGGCTCGCGATGATCCACGGCGGCAACGGCATGCGCACCCTGGTGAACGACTACGCGCACAACAGGACCGTCAACCGCATCCTCCGCTGGGCCATCCTGGCCGCGGTCGTCGTGATGGTCGTGCTCGGCACCCTCGTGATCTTCACCTTCGACCCCTGCCCGGTGGGCGCCGCGGCCGACCAGCTGCCGTCCTTCTGCCCGGTCAAGTAACGGAGAACCGCACCAGTGACTACGACTGAAACCGCTGGATCGACCGTCATCGACGGCGTCCACTACCACGAGTTCGACATCGTCATCGTCGGCGCCGGCGGCGCCGGGATGCGGGCGGCCATCGAGGCCGGACCGCACGCGAAGACGGCCGTGATCTCGAAGCTCTACCCCACCCGCTCCCACACCGGCGCGGCGCAGGGCGGCATGGCCGCGGCGCTCGCCAACGTGGAGGAGGACAGCTGGGAGTGGCACACCTTCGACACCGTCAAGGGCGGCGACTACCTCGTCGACCAGGACGCGGCGGAGATCCTCGCGAAGGAGGCCATCGACGCGGTCATCGACCTCGAGAACATGGGCCTGCCCTTCAACCGCACGCCGGACGGCAAGATCGACCAGCGCCGCTTCGGCGGCCACACCCGCGACCACGGCAAGGCGCCGGTCCGCCGGGCCTGCTACGCCGCCGACCGCACGGGCCACATGATCCTGCAGACGCTGTTCCAGAACTGCGTGAAGCTCGGCATCAACTTCTTCAACGAGTTCTACGTGCTCGACGTGATCATGAACGAGGTCGACGGCGTCGACCAGCCCGCGGGCGTCGTGGCCTACGAGCTGGCGACCGGCGAGCTGCACGTCTTCCACTCGAAGGCGATCATCTTCGCGACCGGCGGCTTCGGCAAGATCTTCAAGACGACCTCCAACGCGCACACCCTCACGGGCGACGGCGTCGGCATCATCTGGCGCAAGAAGCTCCCGCTGGAGGACATGGAGTTCTTCCAGTTCCACCCGACCGGCCTGGCCGGCCTCGGCATCCTCCTCACCGAGGGCGCTCGCGGTGAGGGCGCCATCCTCCGCAACGCCTCGGGCGAGCGGTTCATGGAGCGCTACGCCCCCACCATCAAGGACCTCGCGCCGCGCGACATCGTCGCCCGCTGCATGGTGCAGGAGGTCGCGGAGGGCCGGGGCGCCGGCCCGCACAAGGACTACGTGCTGCTCGACTGCACGCACCTGGGCGCCGAGGTCCTCGAGACCAAGCTGCCCGACATCACGGAGTTCGCCCGCACCTACCTGGGCGTCGACCCCGTCGTGGAGCCCGTCCCCGTCATGCCGACCGCGCACTACGCGATGGGCGGCATCCCGACCAACAACAACGCCGAGGTGCTGCGCGACAACACCACGGTCGTGCCCGGCCTCTACGCCGCGGGCGAGTGCGCCTGCGTCTCGGTGCACGGCTCCAACCGTCTCGGCACGAACTCGCTGCTCGACATCAACGTCTTCGGCAAGCGCGCCGGCACCAACGCCGTCGAGTACGTCAAGACGGCGACGGCCGTGCCGCTGCCGGAGGACCCGGCCGGCTTCGTCCGCGGGCTGATCGAGGGTCTGCGCTCCGGCACCGGCACCGAGCGGATCGCCGCGATCCGCAAGGAGCTGCAGGACGAGATGGACAAGAACGCCCAGGTGTTCCGCACCGACGAGTCGCTCGAGAAGGTCACCGGCACCATCCACCGCCTCCGCGAGCGCTACAAGAACGTCGTCGTGCAGGACAAGGGCAAGCGCTTCAACACCGACCTCCTGGAGGCCGTTGAGCTGGGCTTCCTGCTCGACCTGGCCGAGGTCGTCGTCTTCTCGGCCCGCAACCGCAAGGAGTCGCGCGGCGGCCACATGCGCGACGACTACCCCAAGCGCGACGACGAGAACTACATGAAGCACACGATGGCCTACCTCACCGGCGACCCGCACTCCGCCGACGCGGCGGACCACATCACGCTGGACTGGAAGCCGGTCGTCGTGACGCGCTACGAGCCCATGGAGAGGAAGTACTGATGTCGACCGCCGTACTGGAGACTCCCCCCGCCCCCGAGGCGCCGGTCCAGTCCTTCACCGTCACGCTCATCATCCGCCGGTTCGACCCGGACGTGGACACGGAGCCGCGCTGGCAGGACTTCGACGTCAAGATGTTCCCGACGGACCGCATCCTGGACGCGCTGCACAAGATCAAGTGGGAGCAGGACGGCTCGCTGACGTTCCGCCGCTCGTGCGCCCACGGCATCTGCGGCTCCGACGCGATGCGCATCAACGGCCGCAACCGCCTCGCCTGCAAGACGCTGATCAAGGACCTGGACATCTCCAAGCCGATCTACGTCGAGGCGATCAAGGGCCTCCCCCTCGAGAAGGACCTGATCGTCGACATGGAGCCGTTCTTCGCGAGCTACCGCGAGGTGCAGCCCTTCCTCGTGGCGAACAGCAAGCCGGAGAAGGGCAAGGAGCGCGTGCAGTCGGTCGCCGACCGCGCCCGCTTCGACGACACCACCAAGTGCATCCTCTGCGCCGCGTGCACGTCGTCCTGCCCGGTGTTCTGGACCGACGGCCAGTACTTCGGCCCGGCCGCGATCGTGAACGCCCACCGGTTCATCTTCGACTCCCGCGACGACAACGCGCAGGTGCGCCTCGACATCCTGAACGACAAGGAGGGCGTGTGGCGCTGCCGCACGACCTTCAACTGCACCGACGCGTGCCCCCGCGGCATCCAGGTCACCCAGGCCATCGCCGAGGTGAAGCAGGCCATCATGCGCGGCAAGCCGTAGGCGGACACCGACCGACGCTCCGCCGAGCACTGAGGAACGCCCCCGGGTCCACGGACCCGGGGGCGTTTTTCCATGCATTCGCATCCCAATGGGCCAGCGGGATGCGGAAGGGCGCTGTCCCCCGGTAGAGTGACAGATCGTGTCCCGCCGGGACGCCCCGAACCCGCTCACGAACCCGAGGATCCGCCATGGCGTCCGCCCACGACTTCTTCCTGCTCGGCGACCACGAGGCCGGCAAGCAGCTCGTCCTCTCCGCCCTCCACTCCGAGGGATTCGTCGTCACCTCCACCCCGACCGGCGGCCTGCTGGCCAAGCGAGGCAGCGCGGCCTCGACCTTCTGGCTCGGCGCCTGGGCGGGCAAGAACTTCCAGGTGTCCTTCCTCGTCGACTTCATGGTCGACCAGCAGGGCCGCCTGGTCGCGCGCCTCAACCGCAACATGGCCGGAGGCGCACTGAAGGGCGGCGCGATCGGCGCCGCCAAGACCGACACGGCGTTCCAGGAGACCGCCAACGCGATCGGCGCCGCCCTGCACCACGGGGGCGTGCTGGCCGAGAGCATCTCGCAGAAGTAACCATCCCGTCTGACCCCGCATCCCCGATCGGAGCCACCTCACCATGACCGACCAGAACCCGAACGCCTACCCGCCCGCGCCGCAGCCCGCGTACACGCCCTACCCGGCGCAGAAGAGCGGCACCAACGTCCTCGCGATCATCGCGCTCGTCGGCGCGTTCGTCTTCCCGCTCGCCGGCGTCATCTGCGGCCACATCGCCCTCAGCCAGATCAAGCGCACCGGCGAGAGCGGCCGCGGCCTCGCGATCGCGGGCCTCGTGATCGGCTACATCTACATCGCGTTCATCCTGCTGTTCGTCATCCTCGCCATCGTCGGCGGCATCATCGCCGCGTCGAGCGGATACTCGAGCTACTCGTACTGAGCGGCCCGTCCGGAGCCCCGGCCGCCGCGCCCCGTGCGCGGACGCCGGGGCTCCGTCGTCTCTGTGGCCGGCGCTTCTGCGACCGGCGCCTCACCGGGCGGCGCCTCAGCGGTTGGCGAGGTAGGCGTCCTCCGCCGCATAGTCGAAGTCGGACTCCTCGACGTCGGCCGCCCACGGCGGCGTGAGCCCGAACGACGCGGCCCACTCGATCGCCGGGCGCGCCGTGTCGGCGTAGCCGCCGACCGGGCGGTAGCCGAGCGCCTCGGCCGCCGTGAGGTCCAGCTCGATCGGCGGAACCACGTCCCACGGATGCCAGCCGGGCTCGCCGCCTTCGACGAGCACCTCCTCCCACTCGTGACCGAGCGTGGCGGCCACGAGCCGGGCGATGTCGCGCCCGGTCGGCGTGTCCGGGTCCGCGGCGTTCAGGACGCGCCTCCCGGGCCGGGCCGCGACGGTCTCGACGAGCGCCGCCGCGTTCACCGCCGCGGTCGGATGGTCGGCCCCGCGACCGCCGTGCGCCAGCAGCACGACGCGACGGCCGTCGAGCACGCGTCGCACGAAGTGCCATTCGCGCGGCGATGCGGCGCCGACGCCGTGCACCTTGGACGCCCGCAGCACCGAGACGGGATGCCCGCTGCCGAGAAGCACACGCTCGGCGGCGACCTTGTTGCGGCCGTAGCCCTCCCGGCTCCGGTAGAGCCCGTCCCACGCGGGCTCGAGCGTGGCGGTGCCCTCGCGGACCGGACCGCCGAAGCGCGGGCGCTCCGGCGAGTTGATGTGCCGCCCCTCAGCGTCGACGTAGACCGCCTTGCTCGAGAACATGACGGTCGATCCGACGTCGCCCAGGTGCGGGAGCAGGCTCCGCGCGTCGTCGGCCGTGAAGCAGAGGGCGTCGACCAGGAGGTCCGTGCCCGCGCCGACGACCGCGGCGAGCGCGCGCGGGTCGCGGCGGTCGGAGGGCACGTGCCTCACCCCGGCCGCGAGGAGGTCGGACGGCATCCGGCGCGGGTCACGGCCGGTGACCGTGACGGACCAGCCCGCGGCCGCCAAGCGGAGGGCGGTTGCCCGACCGAGCAGGCCGGTGCCGCCGAGGATGAGCGCGGAGGGCATCCCGCCAGCGTATCGGGTCGATATCCTGAGCCGGTGGCCAAGAAGACCCGCCCCGTGCTGCAGCCGGCGCGCCCCGATCCGTCGGTGCAGCGCGCCGAGGGGACGGTCGAGCCGGAGGAGACGCTGAAGGAGCGGATCCTCGACGCGGCCGAGCCGCTGAAGGAACGCCTGGAGAAGCCGGTGGCGCGGGTCTCGCGCGTGGCGAAGTGGGTGCAGGCTCTGCGGCCGTACCGCGTCTACATCAACTACTCGCACTCGGACGGCAACCTGCGGGCCGCGGGGATGGGCTTCCAGTCGCTGTTCGCGATCTTCGCGGCCGTCTGGCTCGGGTTCTCGGCGGCCGGGATCTGGCTCACCTCCAACCCGGACATCTACCAAGCGCTCGTGAACCTGATCAACCGGTCGATTCCGGGCCTGATCTCGACCCCGACGACGCCGGGGGTGATCGACTCGTCGCAGCTGGAGGCGGCGACGTCGTTCGGCTGGTCGGGCGTGATCGCGGCCGTCGGCCTCCTCTGGACGGCGATCGGCTGGCTGTACTACACGCGCCAGGCGGTGCGCGCGGTGTTCGGGCTGAGTCGCGACACCACGAACTACGTGCTGCAGAAGATCCGCGACCTGTTCCTGGCCCTCGCCTTCGGGATCCTGCTCGTCTTCTCCGCGCTGCTCACGATCGTGAGCACGCAGGCGCTCACCTTTCTGCTCGACCTGGTCGGGCTCCCGTCGGACTCCTTCTGGACCGGCGTCATCACCCGGTTCTCCGGCCTGCTGGTGTCGGTGGCGCTCAACATCGTCACCCTGGGGGCGATGTTCCGGGTGATGGCGCGCGTGGCGATCCCGTGGCGCAACCTCTTCTTCGGCGTCCTCCTCGGCGCCGCGGTGCTCGCGGGCCTCAGCGCCCTCGGCGGTCTGCTCCTCGGGAGCGCGACGAAGAACCCGCTGCTCGCGACCTTCGCGGTGTTCGTCGGACTCCTGCTGTGGTTCAACCTGGTCTCGCGGGTGATCCTGCTCTCGGCCTCCTGGATCGCGGTCGGGATGTTCGACCACGGCCTCTCGCCGCGCATGGTGTCGCCCGAGCAGGCGGCGGCGGAGCGCGCGGCCGCCGAGCACGACGCACGCGTGCTCGTCGCCAGGGCGGAGCTGGCGAACGCCCGTGACGAGCTCGCGTCGGTGCGCTGGTTCGGCCGGCTGGCGGCCCAGCGCCGCGTCGAGAAGGCGGAGCACCACCTCAACGATCTGCTCGACGACGGGAGCGTCAGCGGTCCCCGCTAGGCTGGATCCATGCCCTCGAAACCGCTGCGCATCGCGACGATCAACACCAACGGCGTGCGCGCCGCGTTCCGCAAGGGCATGGGCGGCTGGCTCGACGGGCGTGATGTCGACATCCTCGCCATCCAGGAGGTGCGCGCCTCCACCGAAGACCTGGAGCAGCTGCTCGGGCCGGAGTGGGACATCGTGCACGACCCCGCCACCGCCAAGGGGCGCGCGGGCGTCGCCATCGCGAGCCGGCACCGCGCCGCCATCCACCGCGTCGAGCTCGGTCCGGCCGACTTCGACAGCGCGGGCCGCTGGCTCGAGGCCGACTACGAGGTCAACGGCACCATCGTCACGGTCGTGAGCGCCTACGTCCACTCGGGCGAGGCGGGCACCGACAAGCAGGTCGAGAAGTACAAGTTCCTCGACGCGATGGAGAAGCGCCTCCCCGAGCTGCAGCGGCACAACGAGCTGGCGGTCGTCATGGGCGATCTCAACGTCGGCCACCGCACCCTCGACATCAAGAACTGGAAGGGCAACGTCAAGCGCGCCGGCTTCCTCCCGGAGGAGCGGGCCTACTTCGACCGCTTCCTCGGTGCGGAGGACGAGCCCCGCTACAACGACGGCGCCGGCCTGGGCTGGGTCGACGTGGTGCGCAAGCACGCGGGCGACGTCGACGGCCCCTACACCTGGTGGTCGTGGCGCGGGCAGGCGTTCGACAACGACACCGGCTGGCGGATCGACTACCAGCTGGCCACCCCCGCCCTCGCGGCACGGGTGAAGGACTACGCGGTGGACCGTGCGGCCGCCTACGACGAGCGATGGTCGGACCACACCCCCGTGGTCGTCGACTACGACCTCTGAGCAGGCAGACCCGCATCCCCATCGACTCGAAAGCACGGACATGACCTCACTCCCCCGCCTCTACTCCGGCATGCAGCCCTCGGCCGACTCGCTCCACCTCGGCAACTACATCGGCGCCCTGCTGCAGTGGAAAGACCTGCAGAGCACGCACGACGCGTTCTTCTCGGTGGTCGACATGCACGCGATCACCGTCGCGCAGGATCCCGCCGAGCTGCGCGAGAAGACCCGCCGCACCGCAGCGCAGTACATCGCCGCCGGCATCGACCCGTCGGCCTCCACCCTGTACGTGCAGTCGCACGTGGCCGCGCACGCGCAGCTGCAGTGGGTGCTCGCGACCCTCACCGGCTACGGCGAGGCCGCCCGCATGACCCAGTTCAAGGACAAGTCCGCCAAGCAGGGCACGGAGGCGACCTCGGTCGGCCTCTTCACCTACCCGGTGCTGATGGCTGCCGACATCCTGCTCTACGACGCCGAGGTCGTGCCCGTCGGCGACGACCAGCGTCAGCACGTGGAGCTCACGCGCGACCTCGCCGAGCGCTTCAACAGCCGCTTCGGCGAGACGTTCGTGGTGCCGCAGACGCTCACCCTGAAGGAGAGCGCCCGCATCTACGACCTGCAGAACCCGTCGTCGAAGATGTCGAAGTCGGCCGACTCCGGTTCCGGGATCGTCTGGCTGCTGGACGAGCCGGACGCCACGCGCAAGAAGATCATGCGCGCCGTCACCGACACCGACGGCGTCGTCGCGTTCGACCGCGAGGGCAAGCCGGGCATCTCCAACCTCCTCAGCATCTACGGCGCCCTCACCGGCCGCCCGATCGAGTCGATCGAGCTGGAATACGAGGGCAAGGGCTACGGCGACTTCAAGAAGGGGCTCGCGGAGGTCGTGACCGGCACGCTCGGCCCGGTGCGCGAGCGCGCGCTCGAGCTGCTCGCCGACCCGGCCGAGCTCGACCGCATCCTCGCGCACAACGCGGCCCGCGCCGACGAGATCGCCGAGGCGACGCTCGCGAAGGTGTACGACCGCGTCGGCTTCCTGCGCCGGGTCCGCTGGTGTCGACGCCATCCGTCTCGCCCGTGGCCCTCACGGGCGAGCGGGTGGTGCTCTCGGCGCCCACCGAGGCCGACATCGACCGGATCGCCGCGCTCTGCGCCGACCCGGCGATCGCGGAGTGGACGACCGTCCCCTCCCCGTACACGCGGGAGGACGCCGTCGGGTTCGTGACCGGGATGGTCGCCGACGGCTGGGTCACCGGGCGCACCCTCACCTGGGGCATCCGGCTCGACGATCGCCTGATCGGGATGGTCGGCCTCCACGGGGTCGCGGATGCCGCGGCCGAGATCGGCTACTGGCTCGCGCCGGAAGCGCGGGGCGCCGGCCTCATGTCGGAGGCCGTCGAGCTCGCCATCGACCACGGCTTCGCGCCGGCACCCGACGGCCTCGGGCTGCAGCGGATCGTCTGGCACGCCTACACGGGCAACCACGCGAGCGCGGCGGTCGCCCGGCGCGCGGGATTCACCTTCGAGGGGATGAGCCGCCTGGGCGGGGTGCACCGCGGGCGGCGGCGCGACCAGTGGCAGGCCGGGCTCCTGGCCACCGACCCGCGGGGCGACGGCCCGGGTTGGCCCGCGGAGACGCGGGCGTGACGCGCCCTTCCGTCATCCTGTTCGACCTCGACGACACCCTGTTCGCGCACCGAGCGGCCGTCGAGGCCGGCATCCGGCGCTACACCGCGGTGCTGGGCCACCCGTACGGAGCGCTGGAGGCACGGGAGCTCGTCGCCCTGTGGCGCGACCTCGAGGAGGAGCACTACCACGAGTACCTCGCGGGCCGGCTCGGTTTCGAGGGACAGCGGCAGGCGCGTGCACGCGACTTCGCGGCCCGGCACGGCGTGACGCTCTCCCCGGAGCAGGCGAGCGCCTGGTTCGCCGAGTACTTCGAGCACTACGTCGCCGCGTGGACGCTGCACGACGACGCCCTGCCGGCCCTCGACGCGCTCACCGCGGCGTTCCCTGGCGTCCGATTCGGCCTCATCACCAACGGGGACCTGGCGTTCCAGCGCCGCAAGGTCGAGGCGGTCGCACTGGAAGACCGCATCCCGGTCCTCGTCGCCTCCGGGGAGGTCGGGGTGGCGAAGCCCGACCCGCGGATCTTCCGCCACGCGTGCGAGCTCTTCGGCGTCACGGCGCTGGAGGCGGTCTACGTCGGCGACCGGCTCCGGACCGACGCGATCGGCGCGGCCGCCGCAGGACTCACGGGTGTGTGGATCGACCGCCGCGGCGAGGCTCCCCTGCCCGAGGACGCCGACGAGGCGGCCGCGCTCGGGGTCCTCCGCATCGGCGGTCTCGACGAGCTCACCCCCGCCCTGCGCGACGCCTGACGCACGCTCCGCTCTCCGCGCACCACGCACGAAGCGCCGCCCGGCGGACCGGACGGCGCTTCGTGCGTGTGGACGGATCAGGCGTTCTGGACGTCCTCGTCGACCCAGTCGAAGGTCTTCGTGACGGCCTTCTTCCAGAGCCGCAGCTGGCGGTCGCGCTCGGCGGCGTCCAGCTTCGGCTCCCAGCGGCTGTCCTCCTGCCAGTTCTTGCGCAGCTCGTCGAGGTCGGACCAGAACCCGACCGCGAGGCCAGCGGCGTACGCGGCGCCGAGCGCGGTCGTCTCCGCGACGACCGGACGGACCACCGGCACACCGAGGATGTCGGCCTGGAACTGCATGAGGGTGTTGTTGGCGATCATGCCGCCGTCCACCTTCAGCTCGGTGAGGTCGACGCCCGAGTCGGCGTTGACGGCATCCAGCACCTCGCGGGTCTGGAAGGCGGTCGCCTCCAGCGCGGCGCGGGCGATGTGGCCCTTGTTGACGTAGCGCGTGAGGCCCACGAGGGCGCCACGCGCGTCCGCACGCCAGTACGGCGCGAACAGGCCCGAGAACGCCGGCACGAAGTACGCGCCGCCGTTGTCCTCGACCGTCTTGGCCAGCTCCTCCACCTCGGGGGCGGAGGAGATGATGCCGAGGTTGTCGCGCAGCCACTGCACCAACGAACCGGTGACGGCGATCGACCCCTCCAGGGCGTAGTGCGGCTTGTCGTCGCCGAGCTTGTAGCCCAGCGTCGTCAGGAGGCCGTTCTTGGAGTGGACGATCTCCTCACCCGTGTTGAAGATGAGGAAGTTGCCGGTGCCGTAGGTGTTCTTCGACTCGCCCGGATCGAACGCCGCCTGGCCGAAGGTGGCGGCCTGCTGGTCGCCCAGGATGCCGGCGACCGGCACCTCGCGCAGCAGGCTCGACGCCTCGACGGTGCCGTAGATCTCGGAGGAGCTCTTGATCTCCGGCAGCATCGACTTCGGGACGCCGAACGCCTCGAGGATGTCGTCGCGCCAGCTCAGCGTCTCCAGGTCCATGAACAGGGTGCGGG
>JAEWDJ010000063.1 GCA_023390155.1 Actinomycetes bacterium
GCCCGCCCCCGCCACGGAGGACAAGCCGTCCGCCCCGAGCGACCAGGGATCCGCGCCGGCGTCGCGCCGCAAGGGACGCGCCGCGATGCCCAGCTGGGACGAGATCGTCTTCGGCGCACGCACCGACGACGACCTGGCCTGACCGCCGGCCGGCGACCGCGGGGGCGCCGACGCGCTCAGGCCGCGGCGCCGAAGCGCAGCAGCGGCACCCGGGTCTCCTCCGCGGTGAGCGAACCGTGCTGGCCCACCATGTTCCGTCCGGTGCGGAGCGGGTCGCGCCCGTCGTAGTAGGCGATGCGCTTGCGCGCCGCCACGAGCACGTCGCCGATCCGCGGAGCGACGGCAGGGTCGACCGCGGGGCCGAACCAGCCGGCCCCGATCGCCTCCTCACGGGTCGCGATCCAGGACCGCTCCCCCTCGACCGCCCGCCAGCGCTCGGCGACCGCCTCGGCGGCGACGCCGCCGTCGACGTAGAGGTGGAGCAGTCGCGGCTCGCCGCCGATGCCGGCCACGCCCTCCAGCAGCTCGGGCGCGGTGTCGAACAGCACATGCCCGCTCTCGGGCACGTCGATCACGCCGTGGTCGGCCGTCAGCAGGGCCGCGCGGCGCGGCCCGAGGCGTCGGGCGAACTGCGCCACGAGCGCGTCGAGCGTCTCGAGCGCGGCCGTCCACTCCGGCGACTCCCAGCCCTTGGCGTGGGCGAGCTGGTCGAGCTCCGCCACATACAGATAGGTCAGCCCCGGCCCGCCGGCGGCGACGACCGACTCGGCGATCGCGAAGCGATCGGCCATGGTGCGCCCCCCGACGAACTCGGCCCCGCGCAGGGCCGCCGCGGTGAAACCGGAGTCCGCGTACTTCGCGAGGCCGATGGCCCGGGCGGCCACGCCCTCCTCGGACGCGAGTTGGAACACCGTTCGGGAGCGCTGCCACGTCGCGGGGTCCATCCGGTCGTCCCAGCCGCTCAGCTGATTGGTCAGCCGGCCGGCGTCGTCGCGCACCCGGTAGCCGACCATCCCGTGCTCCCCCGGCAGCGTGCCGGTCGTGAGCGTCGTCAGCGCGGCCGCCGTCGTGGTGGGGAACCCGGCGTCGATCGTCGTCGTCTTGCCGAGCAGCGGCGCGAGCGTCCGCGCGTGCCCCGATCGCGCCCGCAGAGAGGCTGCGCCGAGCCCGTCGACCACGATCACGACCGCGTGCTCGAGCGGCGGGAGCCCGAGGTCGTTCGCCTCCCCGCGCAGTGCCGCCAGCGAACTCGGCAGAACCGCGGCAAGGCTCGTCCTGGTGGTGAACGCGGCCGGTAGCATGGGGGACATCCGGCCCAGTCTGGCACACGCGGGCGGACCTCATCGCCCTTCCCGAGATTGCACGAATGACACCAGCAGACGACCAGGCCCCGGCCGGCATCACCGAGCGCATCGAAGACGTCGACGTCACGACCGAGATGCAGGGCTCGTTCCTCGAATACGCGTACTCGGTCATCTACTCGCGCGCCCTCCCGGACGCGCGCGACGGCCTGAAGCCCGTGCAACGTCGCATCATCTACATGATGACCGAGATGGGCCTGCGACCCGACCGCGGGCACGTCAAGTCCGCCCGCGTCACCGGCGAGGTGATGGGAAAGCTGCACCCGCACGGCGACAGCGCCATCTACGACGCCCTGGTGCGCATGGCGCAGGACTTCACCCTGCGGGTCCCGCTGGTCGACGGCCACGGCAACTTCGGCTCCCTCGACGACGGCCCCGCCGCCGCCCGCTACACCGAGGCGCGCCTCGCGGCCGCCGCCCTCGCGCTCGCGGAGGACCTCGACGAGGACGTCGTCGACTTCGTCCCCAACTACGACGCGCAGCTGATGCAGCCGGACGTCCTGCCCGCCGCATTCCCGAACCTCCTCGTCAACGGCGCGAGCGGCATCGCGGTCGGCATGGCCACGAACATGGCCCCGCACAACCTCATCGAGGTGGTCGGCGCCGCCCGGCACCTCCTGGAGAACCCGGACGCCACCCTGGACGACCTCATGGCGTACGTCCCCGGCCCCGCCCTCCCCAGCGGCGGCACCATCGCCGGCCTGGCCGGCGTGCGCGACGCGTACGCAACCGGCCGCGGCAGCTTCCGGATGCGCGCCAAGGTCGCCGTCGAGGCGATCACCGCGCGCAAGAGCGGGCTCGTCGTCACGGAGCTGCCCTACATGGTCGGTCCCGAGAAGGTCATCGAGAAGATCAAGGACGGCGTCGGGGCGAAGAAGCTCAACGGCATCTCCGACGTCACCGACCTGAGCGACCGCCAGCACGGCCTGCGTCTCGTCATCGGCATCAAGACCGGCTTCAGCCCGGAGGCGGTGCTGGAGCAGCTCTACCGGCACACCCCGCTCGAAGAGGGCTTCTCCATCAACAACGTCGCGCTCGTGGAGGGCGGCCCGCAGACGCTCGGCCTGCGCGACCTGCTGAGCGTCTACCTCGACCACCGCGTGCGCGTCGTCACCCGACGCTCGGAGTTCCGCCTCGCCCGGCGCAAGGAGCGCCTGCACCTGGTCGAGGGCCTCCTCATCGCCATCCTCGACATCGACGAGGTCATCCAGGTCATCCGCAGCTCGGACGACACCGAGCAGGCCCGCACCCGCCTGATGCAGGTGTTCGACCTCAGCACGCTGCAGGCCGACTACATCCTGGAGCTGCGGCTGCGGCGCCTCACCCGGTTCTCCCGCATCGAGCTCGAGACCGAGCGCGACCAGCTGCGGGCCGAGATCGCCGAGCTGGAGAGCATCCTCGCCAGCCGCCAGCGCATCAACGACCTGGTCTCGGACGAGCTGGAGCAGGTCGCCGCGAAGTTCGGCACTCCCCGCCGCACCCTGCTGACCGAGGCCAAGCCGTCCATCGCGGGCGTCTCGGGCCGCGGCAAGGCGGCGCAGGTGCAGCTCGAGGTCGCGGACGTGCCGTGCCGGGTGTTCCTCTCGACGACCGGCCGCATCCTGCGGGTCGACGAGCCGCCCGCGGCGGAGGGCGTCGAGCCCGGTGGCCTCGCCCGCATCCAGGCTCCCGCGCGCCGCAGCAAGCACGACGCGATCCTCTCGCAGCTCGACACCACGACCCGCGCCGAGATCGGCGCCGTGACGAATCGCGGCCGCCTCATCCGCTTCTCCCCCGTCGACCTTCCCGCCGCGCCGCTCAACTCCATCCAGCTGGGCGCCGGCGTCAAGATCGGCGACTACCTGGCTCTCGCCGACAAGAAGGAGCGCGTGCTCGCCATCGTCTCGCTTCAGGCGCCGCGCACCATCGCCCTCGGCACCAGCACCGGCGTCGTGAAGCGCGTGGTCGCGGGCGATTGGGCGAACAAGCCCGAGTTCGAGATCATCGCCCTGAAGCCCGGCGACGAGGTCGTCGGCGCCCTGCAGGTGGACGACTCGGACGAGCTGGTCTTCGTGGCGAGCGACGCGCAGCTGCTGCGCTTCCCCGCCGCCTCCGTGCGCCCGCAGGGCCGCGCGGCCGGCGGCATGGCCGGCATCAACCTCGGCGACGGAGCCCGCGTCATCGCGTTCGGCGCCGTCCCGGCGGACGAGAAGGACGACGCGGTCGTCGTGACCATCGCGACCGGCGCCCAGACCCTGCCGGGCACCGATCCGGGCAGCGGCAAGGTGAGCGACTTCGCCGAATACCCGGCCAAGGGACGCGCCACCGGCGGCGTGCGCGCGCAGCGCTTCCTCAAGGGCGAGAGCGAACTGGCCCTCGCCTGGGTCGGTCGGGCGCCCGCGCTCGCGGTCGGCACCGACGGTGCCGCGCGGGTCCTCCCCGAGGGCGGCTCGCGCCGCGACGCCTCCGGGACCCCGCTCGACATGGTCGTCGGGTCGGTGGGCCGCCGGATCGGCTGAGCCCGCCGGACCCGCTGAGCCCACAGGACCCGCTGGCCGTCGTCGTCAGGCGTCGATGCGGGCCCGGCTCAGGTCGTCGGCGCCGGCGATGATGAACTCCTTGCGGGGGGCTACCTCGTTGCCCATGAGCAGCTCGAACACGCGGGAGGCGGCCTCGGCGTCGGGCACGCGAACACGGCGGAGGGTGCGGTGCGCCCGGTCCATCGTGGTGGTCGCGAGCTGGTCCGCGTCCATCTCGCCGAGTCCCTTGTAGCGCTGGATCGGCTCCTGGTACTTCTTGCCGCGCTTCGCGAGGTCGGCGAGCACCGCGTTCAGCTCCGCCTCCGAGTAGGTATAGATCGTCTCGTTGGGCTTGGACCCGGGATTCTGCACGATCACGCGGTGCAGCGGCGGGACGGCGGCGAACACACGGCCCTCCTCGATCATCGGGCGCATGTAGCGGAAGAAGAGGGTCAGCAGGAGCGTGCGGATGTGCGCGCCGTCGACGTCGGCGTCGCTCATGATGATGACCTTGCCGTATCGCGCCGAGCCGATGTCGAAGCTGCGGCCCGAGCCCGCGCCGATCACCTGGATGATCGCGGCGCACTCCGCGTTGGACAGCATGTCCGACACCGACGCCTTCTGCACGTTGAGGATCTTGCCGCGGATCGGAAGCAGCGCCTGGTACTCGCTGTCGCGGGCCCGGCGCGCGGTGCCGAGCGCCGAGTCGCCCTCGACGATGAAGAGCTCGCTGTTGGCGACATCGCTCGAACGGCAGTCCACCAGCTTCGCCGGGAGGGAGGAGGTCTCGAGCGCGTTCTTGCGGCGCTGGGTCTCCTTGTGCGCGCGGGCGGAGATCCGCGACTTCATCTCGGCCACGACCTTGTCGAGCACGAGCGCCGACTGCGTCTTGTCGTCGCGCTTGCTGGAGGTGAAGCGCTCCGTGAGGGCCTTCTGGATGACCTGCGCGACGATGGTGCGCACGGCGGGCGTGCCGAGCACCTCCTTGGTCTGGCCCTCGAACTGCGGCTCCGGGAGGCGGACGGTCAGCACGGCGGTCAGGCCGGCGAGCACGTCGTCCTTGTCGAGCTTGTCGTTGCCGACCTTCAGCCGGCGCGCGTTCTGCTCGACCTGGGCGCGGAGGAACTTGAGGAGCCCCTGGTCGAAGCCGGTCTGGTGGCTGCCGCCCTTGGGCGTGGCGATGATGTTGACGAAGCTGCGCATCACCGTCTCGTAGCCCGTGCCCCAGCGCAGGGCGATGTCGACCTCGCAGGTGCGGGTGAGCTCCGTGGGCACCATCGCCCCGCTGTCCGACAGGACGGGCACGGTCTCGGTGAACGTTCCGGCTCCCGTGAGCCGCCAGGTGTCCGTGATCGGTGCGTCCGGCGCGAGGAAGTCGACGAACTCCGAGATGCCGCCGTCGTACTGGAAGGTGGTGCGCTCGCCCTCGGGGCTGCGCTTGTCGTCGATGGTGATGGCGAGCCCGGGCACGAGGAAGGCGGTCTGGCGCGCGCGCCCCACGAGGTCCTCGACCGAGAAGGTCGCGCCTTTGGTGAAGATCTGCCGGTCGGCCCAATAGCGGATCCGTGTGCCGGTCTTCGCCTTGGCGACCTTGCCGACGACGCGGAGTTCGCTGCCGCTCACGAACGGCGAGAAGGCCGCATCCGGGCTCGGGCCGTTCTTGTCGTCCGCGAAGACGCCGGGCTCTCCACGGTGGAAGGACATCGCCCAGGTCTTGCCGTCGCGGTCCACCTCGACGTCGAGGCGCTCCGAGAGCGCGTTGACCACCGACGCGCCGACGCCGTGCAGACCGCCCGAGGCCGCGTACGAGCCGGAGCCGAACTTGCCGCCGGCGTGCAGCTTCGTGAAGACCACCTCGACGCCCGTGAGGCCGGTCTTCGGCTCCACGTCGACCGGGATGCCGCGCGCGGTGTCGCGCACCTCGACGCTGTCGTCGGGGTGCAGGACGACCTCGATCGCGGTGCCGTGCCCGGCCAGCGCCTCGTCGACGGAGTTGTCGATGATCTCCCACAGGCAGTGCATGAGCCCGCGGGAGTCGGTGGAGCCGATGTACATCCCGGGGCGCTTCCGGACGGCCTCCAGCCCCTCCAGCACCGACAGATGCCTGGCCGAATAGTCTGAGCTCGCCACGAGTGCTCCTTGGGTTCCGGGTGCGCCCGAAGGATGCGGGCGTGCTGCACCCTCCAGCCTAGACATCGCGGCCGACACCCTAGGACACCGACACCCGCCGTCTGCGGAGGCTACGCGTTGAGCGAAATAGCAGGCGATGCGCGCATGATTACCGGGCGGGCGTGGTTCTATAGAGGTACCGAGTTCACCGGTTGCGACTGAAAGGAGCATCACATGTCGACGATCACTTCGGAGAATGATGCGGTTGACGAGCTCGCTTCGGGGCCGCAACTCACTGCTGCGGACCGTTGCGACAGCTGCGGAGCCCAGGCGTACATCCGCGTCGTCGTGAACAACGGCGAGCTCCTGTTCTGCGCCCACCACGGCAAGAAGCACCAGGAGAAGCTGTCGGAGATCGCCCACAGCTGGCACGACGAGAGCGCCCGGCTGTTCGAAGAGCAGCGCGCGTAACGCGCCCGCGTCGACCTTCGAGGCTGACCGGACGATGACCGCAGGGCAGGGCGTGCGCAGGCGCGCCACGATCGACCTCGCCGTCGTCCGTTCCACCGCAGAGGCTCTCACCGCGTCCCTCACCGACTCCACCGCCGATCTCCGCGCCGACGCGTACGGCCACGGGCTCATCCCCGTCGCCCGTGCGTTGTCGGATGCGGGGGTCGGCGGTTTCGTCGTCTCCCGCATCGAGGACGCCGCCGCGCTCGCGGACGACGGGATCGTCGAGCGGGTGACCGTCGGCGGCCCCGCTCCCGATGCCGGGACGATCCTCGGCCCCGCGCTCTTCGGCCTCGACCCGACCACGGCGACCGCCCCGGCCATGCGGCTCGAGGGCGAGATCATCGCCGTGAAGCACGTGGAGGCCGACCGCGGCGTCTCGTACGGCTACACCTACCGCACCGCCCGGCCCACGACGCTCGTGCTGGTGGCGCTCGGCTACGCCGACGGCATCCTCCGCGTCGCCTCCAACAAGGCGCCGGTCCAGGTCGGCCCGACCCGCGGACGGGTGACCGGGCGCATCGCCATGGACCAGTTCGTGGTCGACATCGGGGATGGCACGGCCTCCCCCGGCGATCCGGTCGTCCTCTTCGGCGACCCTGCGGCCGGCGAGCCCGGCGTGCTCGACTGGGCCGACACGATCGGCGTCGCCGCGCCCGTGATCACCAGCCGGCTGGGCCGGCGCATCGAGAGGCGGCACCGCGCATGACGATCGTCGACGCCATCGCCGAGCCGTTGCCCCGCGCGGTCATCGATCTCGCCGCACTGCGCCGCAACGTCGCGCATCTGGCGGCCGTGGCCGCGCCCGCCGAGGTGATGCTCGCTGTGAAGGCCGACGCCTATGGGCACGGCCTCCTCCCCGTCGCCGAGGCGGGCCTCGAAGCGGGAGCCACCTCGCTCGCCGTGCTGGAGGTGCAGGCGGGCCTCGTCCTGCGGCGCGCCGGCGTGACCGCACCCATCCTCGCCTGGCTGCACGGCCAGGACACGGACTGGCGCGGCGCCATCGAGAACGACATCGAGCTCGGCATCTCGGCGGTCTGGCAGCTGGAGGTCATCGCCGCGGCCGGCGCCGACCGCCCCGCGGTCATCCACCTCAAGGTCGACACCGGGCTGAGCCGCAACGGCGCGACGCGCGCGGACTGGCCGGGCCTGATTGACACGGCTCTCGCCCTCCAGGAGCGCGGCGTCGTCCGGGTGCGCGCCGCGTGGTCGCACCTGGCCGACGCCTCCCTCGAGGAGGACAAGCGCGCGCTCGCCGAGTTCCACGACGCCGTGGCGGAGGCGGAGGCGCGCGGCGCCCGGTTCGAGATCCTGCACCTCGCGGCGAGCTCCGCCGGGATCCGGATGCCGGAGGCCCGGTTCGACCTCGTGCGCTTCGGCATCGCCGCGTACGGCTTCTCCCCCTTCGACGACGCCACCGGCGCCGAGCTCGGCCTCGTGCCGGTGATGCGGTTGGAGGCGCCGGTCACCGAGGTGCATGTCGACGGGACCACCCACGTGCGCCTGGCGATCGGCTTCGGCGACGGCGTTCCCACCCTCGGGATCGCGAAGGCGTCCGTGCAGCTCGCCGGCCGGCGCTGCCCCGTCGTCGACGTGGAGGCGGACGCCCTGATCGTCGATGCCGGTCCCGCGCGCGTGCGCGTCGGAGACGTGGCGGTGCTGTTCGGCCCGGGCGACGGCGGCGAGGTCACCGCCGAGAAGTGGGCCGACTGGGCCGAGACCATCGCGGACGAGATGATCACGGGCGTCGCGGCCCGCGTCCCGCGCGTCTACATCGGCTAGAGCGAGACACCCAGACGGTCGGCGATCGCGCGGCGCGCGTTGGTGGCGTAGCGGTCGACGCGCTCGGTCTGCGAGACCGGCGGCAGCTCGGCCCGGAGGGCGGCGGCGAGCAGCCGATCCGCCAGCACGGGGTTCATGGGCAGGACCGGTCCGTGCAGGTGCGTGCCGATGGCCGCGCCGACGGTCACGCCCTCGGTCGCTCCGTCGTTGCCGGTGCCGCTGACGATCCGTCCGAGCGGCTCGCCGCCCTCGAGCTCCGTACGCGCGGAGTGGTTCTCGAAGCCGGCCAGGGTGCCGGTCTCCACGGTGCGCACGACGACCTCGCCGACGTGCCGCTCTCGCCCGAGCACGGCGCGGCTGGGGAAGACCCCGGCGCCGGCGAGCGTCTCGCCCTCCGGAGTGACGAGCTCGCGGCCGAGTAGCTGCCAGCCGCCCGCGATCGCGAGGATCGGGATGCCCGCGTCGCGCCAGTCACGCAGCTGCACGGCGATCCGCTGGACGTCGTCGTGCACCGCGCGCTGGGCGGACAGCGGGCCCGAGCCGATGTGGACGATGTCGACGCTCGCGGGGAGCTCCGCCCCGGGCGTGTGGGTGACGACCTCGGCCTCCACGCCGCGCCAGCGGGCGCGCTCGGCGAGGGCGAGCACGTTGCCGGCGTCGCCGTTGATCCCGAGCTCGCGCGGGTACAGGTGGAGGATCCGCAGCACGCTCACCGCTCGCCGCCTTCCAGGTCGAGGAATCCGAGCTGTTTGCGGATCAGCATCATCTGCTCGTAGTTCACGATCATCGTCTTGGTGCCGCGCGACGGCTTCGGGAGGGCGAGGAAGGCCGTGAGCGCCGGCTTCAGCTCCGGGACGACCTGGTCGACCTCGATGCCCGCGTAGGCGAAACGGGTGGCGAACTGCCACGCCTTCGTGCCCGAGACGATGTCCACGTGCCCCAGCTTGGAGAGGTCGATGTCGTACACCCAGGACGGGTCCGGAGTCCCCTCGTCCACGGCCACGAAGACCTGCTCGGGCGACTCCGCCAGGTAGTCGAGGTTCAGCTGCAGGCTCGGCGGGTTCTTCATCATGATGATCTCGATGTCCTCGTCGCCGACCCGCAGGGTCTCGCCGCGGCCGTAGACCGTGCGGAGCGAACCCATCGCGGCCACCACGGCGTTCGGCCGGAACCGCTCGCCGAGGAGGCGGCGCGCCATGGCGGTCGCGCCCGCCGCGTCCACCGCGTAGTGCAGCCCGCGTGCCGGGAGGCCGATGCGCACGTGCTCGCCGCCGATCGTCAGCTGGGCGCTCTGCACCTCCAGCGCCGAGACGAACACCGACGGCACCGGCAGCGCGCCCGCGGCGACGCCGCTCAGGTCCTTCACGTTGGCCAGGCCGTTCGGCGCGGACTCGATGATGGACGGTGCGACGGCGAACGTCGACACGTCGGCGCCGGCGGCGGAGAGCTCGGCGCCGATACGCGCCAGCGAGTCGTCGTCGGCGTTGACCACGACGAACTCGCTGGAACGCTCCGCGATCGTCCGCAGCATCCCGACGACCCGTGTCGGCTCGAAGAACCGGTTGAGCTGGTCGATCTGCACGTTGAGCAGCAGCGAACCGCGCGGCTTCAGCAGGCTGGCGAGGTCCACGCCGTAAGCCTCGTCGACCTCGATGACGCCGACGTCGCCGCGCACGTACCCGTCGAGCGGGACGTCGGCGAGCAGGGCCGAGGCGATGCCCTGCGGGAGGTTGCCGCCCGAGGGGTTCGTGAACACCTCGAGGCCGTGCTCCCGCAGGATCGCCGTGAGCATGTTGGTGGTCGTCGACTTGCCGTTCGACCCCGAGACGAACACCACGCCGAGCGGCAGCCGGCTGACCGCGCGCTCGAGGAACTTCGGGGCGATGGCGAGCGCCACCCGGCCGGGCACGGCCGAGCCCCCGCCGCGCAGGCGAAGGAGCCAGCGGGCGAGGCGGCCGGCGACGACCGCCAGTCGATACCGCACCGGTTTACTCGAGGTAGTCGCGCAGCGACTGCGAGCGGGACGGGTGGCGCAGCTTCGCCATCGTCTTCGACTCGATCTGGCGGATGCGCTCGCGCGTCACGCCGAACGTGTCACCGATCTGGTCCAGGGTCTTCGGCATGCCGTCGCCCAGGCCGAAGCGCATGCGGATCACGCCCGCCTCGCGCTCGGACAGGGAGTCGAGCAGGCTCTCCAGCTGCTTCTGCAGCATGGTGAAGCCCACCGCGTCGGCCGGGACGACCGCCTCGGTGTCCTCGATCAGGTCGCCGAACTCGCTGTCGCCGTCCTCGCCGAGCGGGGTGTGCAGCGAGATGGGCTCGCGACCGTACTTCTGGACCTCGATGACCTTCTCCGGGGTCATGTCGAGTTCCTTCGACAGCTCCTCGGGGGTGGGCTCGCGGCCCAGGTCCTGCAGCATCTGGCGCTGCACGCGGGCGAGCTTGTTGATGACCTCGACCATGTGGACCGGGATACGGATCGTGCGCGCCTGATCCGCCATCGCGCGGGTGATCGCCTGACGGATCCACCAGGTGGCGTAGGTCGAGAACTTGAAGCCCTTGGTGTAGTCGAACTTCTCCACCGCGCGGATCAGACCGAGGTTGCCCTCCTGGATCAGGTCCAGGAACTGCATGCCGCGGCCGGTGTAGCGCTTGGCCAGGCTCACCACGAGGCGGAGGTTCGCGCCGAGCAGGTGGCTCTTGGCGCGCTGGCCGTCGCGGGCGACCCACTTGAGCTCGCGCTCGAGCTCCTTGGTCATCCCCTGCGTGTTCGCGAGCTTGTCCTCGGCGAACAGGCCGGCCTCGATCCGCATCGCGAGCTCGACCTCCTCCGCCGCGTTCAGCAGCGGGACCTTGCCGATCTGCTTCAGGTAGTCCTTGACGGGGTCGGCGGTCGCGCCGGTGATGGTGGTCGAGTAGACGGGGATGTCGTCGTCCTCGTCGACCGCGCGCAGCACGAGCGCGTCGGTCGGGAGGGGGGCGGCGGCCACGGCGGCTGCTGCCGCGTCGGCCGGAGCCTGAGCGGCGGCGGTGTCGTCGCCGTCCTCGGCGTCGTCGGAGTCCGAGCCCTCGGCCTCGTCGCCGTCGGTCGCCTCCTCGTCGTCGATCTCGACCTCGGCGTCGTCGTCGAGCTCCTCGTCGTCGTCGTCCGCCGCGCGTCCCTTGGGCTTCGTGGCGCCCTTCTTCGCCGCGGGCTTCTTGGCCGCGGTCTTCGTCGTCTTCTTCGCGGCCGTCTTGGTCGCCGCCGCGCCCTCGGCGCCCGCCACCGTCTCCTCGACCGTGTCGGCCTCCGGGGCCTTCGTTGCTGCACGGGTTGCCATGTGAACACCTTTCAATACCAAGCGGAGTCCGGATTCCTCGCGGTCCGTCGTGGCTCAGGGTTGCGTGCGGACATTACTAAGACCCATGTCAAGTCCTGGGAGGAACGTCGGGCATCGTCGAATGCTCCGACCCACAGGATATGAACGGGTCCAGGTACCAATTATTGCACGTTCCACGCGCTCCCCCGACCATCTCGGCCGTCTCGCACGGACGGGCTGCCGTCCGGCAGGTCCCGCGGTCAGCTCGCCTCGCGACCGCTCCGCCTCCGCCATGCGTCGGAGAGTGCAACCCAGATCGGGGCCACTTCTATTCCCTCGTCCTCCTGCATCCGCCGCCGGGTGCGCCGGCGGGCGCGCAGGAGGAAGAGGACACCCGACCCGATGATGACGTACTGGATGGCGAACGCCCAGCGGAAGGAGTCGAGAGCGTAGAGATCGGCGGCCGCCCCCGCGGCGACGCGCGCGCTGTTCTGGGCGTCGAGGGCGATCCCGATGAGGAGCATCATCACGAAGCTCGCGAGGAACCCGCCGACGTTCACGATGCCGTTCGCGGAGCCGAGGCTGTGCAGCGGATTGGACGTGCGGGCGAAGTCGAAGCCGATCATCGATCCGGGGCCGCCGATGCCGATGGCGATCAGCAGGACGATGAGCAGCCAGACCGGAGGCGTCCCTGGCCAGAGGAGGACGACGGCCCACACCACGCCCATCATGGCGACGATCCCGAGCACCAGGTTGCTGCGGCGCAGCGGGAACCGAGCGGTCAGCAGGCCGAGGAGCGGCCCGGCGATCAGTCCCGCGACGACGGAGACGATCAGGAGGGCGGAGGCCTCCGCCGGGTCGATCCCGAGCGCGAACGCCATGAACGGCAGTCCCCACATGAGCGTGAACACCGTGCCGGAGGACTGGGTGACGAAGTGGGACCAGAAGCCCAGCTGCGTGCCGGGACGGGCCAGGCTGACCCGCAGCTGACGGAGCGAGTCGCCCCAGGTCGCCGGGCGCGGCCCCTCGCTGGAGCCGACCGGACGGTCGGAGATGGCGACCGCGATGGCGATCAGAGCGAGGACGGAGAGCGAGGCCGCCGACAGGAACGCGGGCGTCCACCCCGCCTGGTGCAGGATGAGCGCGAACGGAATGGCCGAGAGCACCTGGCCGAGCTGACCGATGTTGCCGATCCACTGCGACAGCTGCGGGACGATCCGGCCCCGGAACCACGAGTTGGTCAGGCGGATCACCGATGTGAAGACGGTGGCGTCACCGGCGCCCACCAGGATTCGCCCGACGATCGCGAGGGCGATGGTCGGCGAGAACGCGACCGCGACCTGGCCGGCGACCATGAGCGCCGTCCCGATCAGCATGAGCCGGCGCGACCCGATCCGGTCGATGAGCACGCCGACCGGGATCTGCATCGCCGCGTACACGATCAGCTGCACGACGGCGAGGGAGGAGAGGACGGAGGCGGAGACGTGGAAACGCTCCGTCGCGGCGACCCCGGCGACCCCGATGGAGGTGCGCTGCATGACCGCCACGAGATAGGCGAGTGCGCCGATCCCGAAGACGAACCAGGAGCGCCGCGAGTTCACGAACCGAGTCTAGGCCCGCTCCCGCGCGGGCTCAGCGGTCGCCGAGCCCGTTCTCCTCGTCGCCGTGGCGGCGGAACGCGAGGAAGTTCTCCAGCTCGGCCGCGATCTCGTCCGCCGAGGGGAGCTCGCCGTCGCGGTCCGTCAGCGGCGAGCGCAGCTGCGTGTCCTCCATGTAGGTGTCGTGCCGCTCCTCCAGCGTGCCGACCAGCTTGGCCAGCTCGGCGTTGCCGGCGACCTGCTCGTCGATGTTCGCGATGAAGTCGCGGTCCTCCTGACGAAGCCGGTCGCTCGGGAAGATCAGCCCGGTGGCCGCGCTGATCGAGTCGAGCCCCGCGATGGCCGCCGCGGGGTACTCGGTGTCGGCGAGGTAGTGCGGGATGAGCAGGACGAACCCGGCGATCGGGTGCGAGGCCTGCTGCAGGCGGTACTCCAGAAGGTGGAGGGCGTTCGCCGGCACCTGGGTCTGCGGCTTCCACACGGACATCGTCTCGATGAGGTCGGACCGGTTGCCGCTCACCGTCACCCCGATCGCCCGCGTGTGCGGCACCGGCATCGGGATGGCGTGCACCCAGGTCACCGACCGCACGCGGTAGCGCTCGATCAGGCCGAGCACGGCCTCGGTGAAGGCCTCCCAACGGAAGTCCGGCTCGAAGCCGGAGAGGAAGAGGAAGGGCTGACGCAGCTCGTCGTAGGCCAGGTAGAGCTTGAGCGTCGCCGGCTGGTAGTCGGCGAGGTGATCCTGGTCGAAGTAGATGATCGGCCGGCGTGCGCGGTAGTCGAGCAGGATGTCCGCGTCGAAGGTGGCGACGACCTCGCTGTCGAGGGTGCCGAGCAGATAGGTGCCCAGCTGGCTGACCCCCGCGCCCGCGTCCGCGAACCCAGTCAGGCCGGCGACGAGGGGGAGCCCCTCCGGGACCTCGACGGCCGGATTGAGCTCGAACAGATCGGCGGGGTGTCGCATGGTTCAACTCTAGGCCGACCGGGGGGCGCTGGCCGGTGACCCGGGCGCCCTCGGAGCACGCCCACAGCGAACAGGCCACGGGCCGGTCGCGTTATGGTCGGAGCATGACGGTTCCCGCACTCTCGCTCGCGTCCGATTCCTCCGCCCTCTCCCCCGCCGACATCCTGGTCGTCGGCGCGCGCGTCGCCCGCGACGAGATCACGGTGCTCTCCGGAGACGACCGGGAGGCGCTGGCCGCGCAGCTCGCCGCCGTCGGCTTCGGCGGCGGTCGCGACGAGCTCGTCCGGCTGCCCGGCGCCGAGGGCCGCGCCGCCGTCGCGGTGATCGGCCTCGGCGAGGAGCTCGACGAGGACGCCCTGCGCTATGCCGCCGGCAGCGCCGTGCGTCAGCTGGCCGGCGCGGCCCACGTCGCCCTCGATCTCCCCGCCTCCGACGACTCCCGGCTCGGCGCCGTCGCGGAGGGAGCGGCACTCGGCTCCTACGCCTTCACCGACTACCGCGAGAAGAGCTCGGCGAAGACGCCCGTCGCATCCCTCACGGTGATCGGCTCGCCCGCGACGGCGTCGGCGGACGACCTCCTCGCGCGCGCCTCGGCCGTCGCCGGCGCCGCGAGCCTCGTGAAGGACCTCGTCAACACTCCCCCGCTCGACCTCTACCCCGAGACGTTCGCCGAGCGCGCCGAGCAGGCCGCCTCAGGTCTGCCGGTCGACATCACCGTGTGGGACGAGGCCGCACTCGCCGAGGGCGGCTTCGGCGGCATCCTGGGCGTCGGCCAGGGCTCGACGCGGCCGCCGCGGCTCGTGAAGGTGTCGTACGCGCCCGCGGGCGCCTCGCGCCACCTCGCGCTGGTGGGCAAGGGCATCACCTTCGACTCGGGCGGCCTCTCGCTCAAGCCGGCGTCCGGCATGGTCGGGATGAAGTACGACATGACCGGCGCGGCCACCGTGCTCGCCGTCGCGCTGGCCGCCGCCCGTCTCGAACTCCCCGTGCGGGTGACCGCGTGGCTGTGCCTCGCCGAGAACATGCCGTCCGGATCCGCGATCCGCCCGAACGACGTGCTGCGCATCCGCGACGGGCGCACCGTCGAGGTGCTGAACACGGACGCCGAGGGCCGGCTCGTGCTCGCGGACGGCCTCGCCGCCGCCAGCGAGGAGCGGCCGGACGCGATCGTCGACGTCGCCACCCTCACCGGCGCCGCGATGGTCGCCCTCGGTACCCGGTACGCCGCGGTGATGGGCTCGGACGATCTCGTCGAGGACGTCCTCTCGGCCGCGCGGGCCAGCGGCGAACTGCTCTGGCCGATGCCGCTCGCCGCCGAGCTGCGCGCGACCATCAACTCGGACGTCGCGGACATCGCGAACGCCAACCCGGGGGTGACCGCGGGCGGGATGCTGCTCGCCGGCGTGTTCCTCCAGGAGTTCGTCGGCCGCGCCGGCGACGAGGACGACGCCCCGCGCATCCCGTGGGCCCACCTCGACATCGCCGGGCCCGCGAAGGGCCCCGCGTCGCCGTACGGCTTCACCGGCAAGGGCCCGTCCGCCGTCAGCGTACGGGCGCTCATCCGTTTGGCCGAGGACATTTCCCGGAAGTAGTAGGGTCGTATGGGCGAGAAGATCTCGTCCCGAACAGCGCCTGCCCGCGAGTCACCCCTCGGGGCAGGTTCGTGTCACGAATCCTGATGCGCGAGGGAGTTACTGGGTGTCTGAGCAGAACTTTGACATTGTGGTGCTCGGCGGTGGGAGTGGAGGCTACGCAGCAGCGCTGCGTGCGGCCGAGCTCGGCTTCACCGTTGGCATGATCGAGAAGGACAAGGTCGGCGGCACCTGCCTGCACCGCGGCTGCATCCCGACCAAGGCGCTGCTCCACGCGGCCGAGGTCGCGGACTACTCCCGCGAGTCGGCGAAGTACGGCATCATCACCCAGCTCCAGGGCGTCGACATCAACGGCGTCACCGAGTACCGCCAGGGCATCATCGCGAAGAAGTACAAGGGCCTCCAGGGTCTCGTGAAGGCCCGCGGCATCACCGTCATCGAGGGCGAGGGCCGCCTCACCTCCCCGACGACCGTCCAGGTCGGCGAGGACACCATCGTCGGCAAGCACGTCGTGCTCGCCACCGGCTCCTACTCGCGCAGCCTCCCCGGCCTCGAGATCGGCGGCCGCGTCATCACCAGCGAGCAGGCCCTCGAGCTCGACTTCGTCCCCAAGAAGGTCGCGGTCCTCGGCGGCGGCGTCATCGGCGTCGAGTTCGCCAGCGTCTGGAAGTCGTTCGGCGCCGAGGTGACCATCATCGAGGCCCTCCCGCACCTCGTCCCCAACGAGGACGAGTCCATCAGCAAGTCGCTCGAGCGCGCGTTCCGCCGCCGCGGCATCGACTACCGCCTCGGCGTCCGCTTCTCCGGCGTGACCCAGAACGAGAGCGGCGTCGTCGTCTCGCTCGAGAACGGCGACACCGTCGAGGCCGAGCTGCTGCTCGTCGCCGTCGGCCGCGGCCCGCAGACCGCGAACCTCGGCTACGAGGAGGTCGGCATCTCGATGGACCGCGGCTTCGTCCTCACCGACGAGCGCCTCCAGACCAACGTCCCGGGCGTCTACGCCGTCGGCGACATCGTCCCCGGCCTGCAGCTCGCGCACCGCGGCTTCCAGCAGGGCATCTTCGTCGCGGAGGAGATCGCGGGCCTCAACCCGATCGTCGTCCCCGACGTCAACATCCCCAAGGTCACCTACTGCGACCCCGAGGTCGCCTCCATCGGCCTCAGCGAGGCCAAGGCGGTCGAGCAGTACGGCGCTGACCAGGTCAGCAGCTACGACTACAGCCTCGCCGGCAACGGCAAGAGCGAGATCATCGGCACCAGCGGCACCGTCAAGGTCGTCCGCGTCAACGACGGCCCCGTCGTCGGTGTCCACATGATCGGCGCCCGTGTCGGCGAGCTCATCGGTGAAGCGCAGCTCGCCGTCAACTGGGAGGCGTACCCGGAGGACATCGCTCCGTTCATCCACGCCCACCCCACCCAGAACGAGTCGCTCGGCGAGGCCTTCCTGTACCTCGCGGGCAAGCCGCTGCACACCCTCTAAGTCCGCGTTGCCGCGGCCCGCGGCAGCAATAAGCTACTGAACGATCAGGTTTTGAAGGAGAGAAGCTCATGAGCGAATCCGTCAGCCTCCCGGCACTCGGCGAGAGTGTCACGGAAGGCACGGTCACCCGCTGGCTGAAGAACGTTGGCGAC
>JAEWDJ010000071.1 GCA_023390155.1 Actinomycetes bacterium
GTACACGAGAAGTGGACTCGAAACGCCCGAGCACGCAGAGAATCCGTGTACTCGGCCGTGCGCTAGTCGTCGGTCTCGGGGGTGGGTGGGCTCGTGAGGCGGAGGAAGGGCGGCCACCACCGGGTGACGGGGACGGGCGCGATGGCACGGGTCACCAGCTCGTCCGGTGACGCTTCGGCGGGAGCACGGCGCAGGCCCTCGACGAGGTTCTGCGAGATCCGGCGGGCCTGAGCGTTGTATGCGCCGCGCTCGTGCGGGACGAGGTGCGCGCTGCCGCCCGGCGCGAGGACGCGGCGGACGGACGTCTCCGCGACGGAGCCGTCGTACTCAGGCCGCAGACGGGGGCTCCGGTATCGGCAGGCGAAGAGCAGCATCGTGCCGGGGAAGGCGCCCTCGTCCAGCAGCTCGTCGATGCGGCGAGCGGGGAACCGATCGGAGGAGGACGGTCGCGGACCGAGTCGCCACCCGTCGTCACGGTCCCAGTCGTACCCGCCGTGCGCCGACACGAGCAGCAGGTCGACGCGGGCCGCCTCCGTCTGTGCGAACGCATCGTCCAGCCCGATCGGCGCGGGGGCGGAGACGAGGATCGTGTGTGGCTGATCTTCGCGGGCCAGCTCGGCGAACATCGCGCGGATGCTCGCCGCCTCCATGCCGACGTCCGCGACGACGACGGAGACGCGCACGCTAGTCGAGCTCTTCGGCGGCGTCGAGGATCTTGGTGATGCGGACGGCGTAGTCCTGGTCGACGACGACGATCTCGCCGTGGGCGATGAGGCGGCCGTTGAGGAGGACGTCGGCGGGCGAGCCGGCCGAGCGGTCGAGCTCGATCACGGCGCCGGGCTCCATGGCGAGCACGTCGCGGACGGCCATGCGGGTGCGGCCGATCTCGACGGTCAGCGCCATCTCGACGTTGCTGATACGGGCGAGCTTGCCGGCGATCGCGGCCGACCCGAGCGGGCGCTCGGCGAGGGCGGCACGGCCCCGGATGGCGAACCAGCCCGCGACGCCGCCGACGCCGTGCAGGGCGAAGACGGTGGTGGCCGGGTCGGCGAAGAGCTCGGCGGCCTCCTCCACGCGGGCGTCGTCGAGCACGCCGGCGCCGAGGCTGTCGCTCGCGGCCTCGAGAGCGGGCTGCAGCACGTCCTGCAGGGCGACGACGGGCGAGCCGTCGGCCCCGTCGTCGACGAGGGTGGGCGCCTCCAGCAGCACGACGGCGAGGTCGGCCGAGAGCGCGCCCACGAAGCTGGCGACGACGGCCGAGCCGGTCAGTCCGGCGAAGCCGCCGCCGGTCTCGAGCAGCGGGCTCAGCGGCGCACCGGTCGGCAGCACGCCGACGAGCGCCTGGGCGGCGGACTGGGCCTGCGCGAGCGAGAGAGCGGCGCCGGTTGCGGTGGCCATGTTCATCGGTTCAGTCCTCTGTCTTCACGATCACGCACGCGAGGCGGTTGCCGCTGGAGCCCAGGGCGGCGCCGGCGACGGGGTGGCCCCCGACGGCGAGATCGAACGGTCGGTGGTGCGGATGCGGGATGGGCAGCAGGTCGCCGACGGCGAGCCCGAGCACGACGCTCGGCTTCACGGTCGCCGGCGCGAGCCGCAGGGAGACGTCGACGGGCACGCGGGCGAGCTGCGCATCCACCAGCTCCCTCGCGTTCTCGGTGCTGTGCGTCGGGTTCGTCTCACCCAGCTGCGGCAGGAGGACGACCGCGGGCAGCGCGACGGTCGCCTCGGCGACGCTGTCGCCGACCCGCAGCTCGAACGCGGCCACGATCATCAGCTCGGCCGTCGCCGCCGCCTGCGCGAACTGCGAGTTGTACTGGATGGCGTCGACCGCGATCGGGGCGACCAGCAGCGAGCCGAGGGAGTAGCGGAGGTCCTCGAGCGCGTCGTCCATCAGCCGCCGTACGAGCGCGTGCTCGATCTGCGTGAAGGTCCGCTCGTCGGCCACCGGCACGCCGGTCCCGCCGAGCATCGCGTTCACCCACGAGAGGGCCGCGACCGTCGGGAACTGGATGACGCCCTTCGGCGCCACCCCGTCGAGCTCGCAGAGGACCATCGCCGTGGTCGCCGGCAGCGACGCCGCGTACTCGTCGTACGACTGCATCTGCACGGAGTTGCACGTCACCTGGCTGAGCACGCGCACCTTGGCGGTCAGCTGGGTCGCCCACTGCCGCGCGAACGTCTCGAAGGCGAGCTCCAGCACGCGCGAGTGCTCCCGCGCCAGCGTGGTCGGCCGACGGAAGTCGTACACCGGCGCCTCGGGCGCGATCGGGGCGGGCAGGGTGGTCACGAGAGGGTCTATCGGCAGGAGGGTGGCAGGCGTTAGGTGCTGTGCGCATCCTGTGCGTCCTCTAACGCATGGACCCCCCGCGCCGATAGTGCCCCTGTGACGGCTCACCCGGAGCCGAGACCAGGATTCGCCGCCCATGATCGTCGTCACCCGATTGAACGACAGCCAGTTCGCGGTCAACCCGGACCTGATCGAGCGCATCCATGCCAGTCCCGACACGACGCTCGTGATGGTGGACGGTGCCAAGTTCATCGTCACGGAGTCGATGGCCGAGGTGATCGAGAAGATCGCCGCCTACCGGGCCCGCGTCATCGCGCTGGCCCACGACCTGCCCGCCGCCGGCCCCCGACCGGTGCCTGCCCCGGCCCCCGGCCCGGCCGAGCAGCAGGAGGGCCTGCGGGCCGTCCCCCTGCACGCACGGAAGAAATAGCGAGGAAGAACACCATGGATCCGGCAACCATCATCGGGATCGTCATCGCGTTCGGCTCCGTCGTCGCGATGGTGACGATGGAGGGCGCGCACCTGACCGCGCTGCTGCTGCCCGCGCCGATGGTCCTGGTGTTCGGTGCGACGATCGCCGTCGGCATCGCCAGCGGCACCGTCAAGGACTTCCTGGTCGCGGTGAAGGCGCTCCCCCGCGCGTTCCGCGGCAAGATCGAGCCGCCGCAGAAGGTGATCGACGAGGTCGTACGCCTGGCCGAGACGGCGCGGTCGAACGGTCTGCTCGCGATGGAGCAGGAGGCCGAGGGCGTCACGGACCCGTTCCTCAAGCGCGCGCTGCAGAACATCGCCGACGGCACCGACGGCGACGAGCTGCGCATCCTGCTCGAGGACGAGATCGCCACCCGCTCCAAGCAGGACCGCGTCGCGGCCAAGTTCTTCTCCGCCCTCGGCGGCTATGCGCCCACGATCGGCATCATCGGCACCGTCGTGTCGCTGACCCACGTGCTCGAGAACCTCGCCGACCCGGGCGAGCTCGGCCCGATGATCGCGAGCGCGTTCGTCGCGACCCTGTGGGGCCTCCTGTCGGCCAACTTCCTCTGGCTGCCGATCGGCGCCCGCCTGCGCCGCCTGTCGGAGCTCGACGTCGAGCGCATGAACCTGCTGATGGAGGGCGTGCTCGCCGTGCAGTCCGGCAGCCAGCCGCGCCTCCTCGGCGAGCGCCTGCGCGCGATGATCCCGGGCGGCGACGACGCCAAGGCGGGCGGCAAGGCGGAGAAGGCGGCCAAGTCCGCAGCCAAGGCGCCCGCCGAAGAAGCGGCCTGACGTGTCCGCCCGTCGCCGGCGCAAGCACGAGGAGCCGGAGGAGCACGAGAACGAAGAGCGCTGGATGGCGTCCTACATGGACATGGTCACCGTGCTCATGTGCATGTTCATCGTGCTCTTCGCGATGTCGACCGTCGACCAGAAGAAGTTCGAGGAGCTCAAGAACTCCCTCGCGACCGGCTTCGGCCAGGTGAAGACGCAGAAGGTCGACACGGCCAGCGGGGTCGTCGTCCCGCCCGCCGCGGTCGACCAGAAGGGCGAGACCACCGACCTCCAGCTCGCGCAGCAGGAGGCGCAGAACCTCGAGCGCATCCGCGACGCCATCCAGGCCGCCCTCACCCGCGACGGCGTGCAGGACGCGGTGCAGATGAAGATCGACGAGCGCGGCCTCACGATCGGCCTGGTCGGCAGCTCCACCTTCTTCGACTCCAACCACGCCGAGCTCAGCGCGACCGCCGTCCGCGTGCTCGACGACATCGGCCCGGTGATCGCGCCGGAGGTCTACCAGGTCTCGGTCGAGGGCCACGCGGACCTCCGCCAGCCGGGCGCCCCCTACCCCACCAACTGGGAGCTCTCGGCGGGACGCGCGACCAGCGTCCTCCGCCACCTCGTCGAGTCCGACGGCTTCCCCGCCGAACGCATCGCCGCCGTCAGCTTCGGCTCGGCCCGGCCGCTCGCCAACGCGACGGGCACGACCGACGTGGATCTCGCGCAGAACCGGCGCGTGGACGTCGTGGTGCTGTCGTCGCAGCCCGAGCGCATCCGGCAGCTGCTGCCGCAGGCGCTGCAGACCGGGACGGCGCCGGCGGGCGCGGCGACGGGAGGGTGACGGGCCCCCGACCCCGCCTCACCCCAACCGCGCCGGTCGCACCCGCACCGGCGCGAGCCACGCGGCCACGATGACGGCGGTCAGTGCGCCGGCGCACATGATCGCCGCGAGGACGACGACCTGGAAGCGGCCCGCCTCCAGCGGGGAGACGCCGCCGAAGATGGCGCCGACGAAGGCGCCGGGGAGGGTGACGAGTCCGGTGGTCTTGGTCTGGTCGACCGAGGGGATGAGCGCGGAGTAGACGGCCGAGCGCGCCTGCTCGAGGGTGGACTGCCGCGGCGTCGCGCCGAGCGCGAGCCAGCCCTCCACCTCGTCCCAGTGGTCGTCGACCGCCTCGGTGAAGCGGCGGCCGGAGAGGGTGGCGATGCTCATGGCGTTGCCGATGACGATGCCGCCGATGGCGAGGGCGTAGCGGGCGCTCAGCTCGATGGCGCCCGTGGCGAAGACGACCACGGCGGTCACACCCACGCCGACCGCCATGGCGGTGACCATCATCGTCGCGTGCTCGGCGCTCCAGCCGACGCGGCGGGTGGCGGTCGCGGCCGCCACGCCGAACATGACGAGCAGGGCGAGCGCGACCCAGAGCGGACTGGTGATCACGCCCGAGAGCACGACGCTGATGACGGCCAGCTGCGCGGCACCGCGCACGATGGCCAGCACAGGCGCCCAGCGGTGCGGCACCCGGTAGACCGCCAGCACCGCCGTCGCGAGCTGGGCGAGCACGGCGACGCCCAGCAGGGTGGGGGCGAGTTCGCGGACGATCGGCACGGAGGCGAGCCTATGCGGCCCGGCCGGCCGCGCCCGCGAAGGCTCCCGGCGTCGTGCCGAGGGTGCGGC
>JAEWDJ010000205.1 GCA_023390155.1 Actinomycetes bacterium
CGAGCTGAGCGGGATGGCGCCGCCCCAGGCCGCGGAGTTGTGGTCGCATCCCATGACGGCCACGTCCTCCGGCACGCGGATGCCGCTGTTGGTGAGCTCGTTGATGATGGCCATGGCGAGGAGGTCGGTCACGGCGAGCACGGCGTCCGGCCGGGACTCCGCGGGCATGGCCGCCAGCTGCTTGCCGGCCTCGGCGCCGCCGGTCGGGTCGAGGTCGCTGGTCTCGACCTCCACAAGCTCGACCGTGCCGCCGGCCTCGTCGACGGCGGCTCGCGCCCCGCGGCGCCGGTCGTGCACGGGCTGGTAGTCGTCGCGCGCCGCCACGAAGGCGATGCGCGTGCGACCCTGATCGATGAGATGCTTGGCCGCGACGTAGCCGGCGCGCTCGTTGTCGATGAGCACGCGGCAGGAGTCGGTGAGCCGGGAGTCGAAGTTGACCACGACGACCGGGCGGCCGTGGCGGCGCACGCGGCGGATCTGCTCGTCCGACTCCTGCATCGGGGCGAGGATGATGCCGGAGGCGCGGGCGCTGTCGAAGAACTGCAGGTGCGCGTCCTGCATGGCGAGGTCGTTGTTGGCGCTCGCGAGCTGGAGGCTGAACTCGCTGGACTGCGCGCGCCCCTGCGCGCCGCGGGCGACGTCGACGAAGAGCGAGTTGGTGAGGTCGATGACGACGAGGCCGATCGTGTTCGCTTCGCCCGAGCGCAGTGCCCGCGCGGTCTGGTTGAGGGTGAAGCCGAGCTCGTCGATCGCGCCCTCGACCTTGGTGCGGGTCGACTCCGCGACCTTCTCGGGGTGGTTGAGCACGTTGGAGACCGTCGCCACCGACACCCCGGCCAGCTCGGCGACGTGGTGCATGTTGGGCGGGCCCGAGGCCTCGGCCCGGGCGGAGGACTTCCGCGTCATGTCGATCATGCTAGGGCACCGTCGCGCGCGGGGCGGCGGGGCCGTCGGCCTGAGTGGCGGTGAAGGGCGGGGCCGCGGTGGAGGCGTTCAGGGGCCACGCGACGGAGGCCGGCCCGGCGTGCTCACCGGTGGCCGCGACGAGCGTCGTGCCGGCCGGGACCCGCACGGTGACGACGCCGTCGTGCACGGTCGCGACGATGTCTCCCGCTGGAGCGGGAACGGTCGCCGACGCCCACGCGAGGGCGCCGAGCCGGGGCTCGACCGCGAACCGCGACCAGCCGTCCGCGAGCGGCCGCAGCCCGAGCACCGCGTCGGGCAGGAGAGCCGCCGGGCCCGAGGACCACGCGTGGCAGAGGCTCTTGCCGAACGGGCGGCCGTACATCGCGTAGGGCGACCCGTCGTCGCCGAACTCCTCCCAGAAGCTGGCCGCCCCGGCGTCGAGCATCCCGCCCCAGAGGTGCCGGATGCGGTCGACCGCCGCCGCCGGCTCGCCCAGCTCGATGAGCGCCCGCAGCAGGAAGCCGGTCATGAACGGGGTGCCGGCGCGGGGTGTGGCGAGCAGGAGGTCGCGGACGCCGGCGTCGCCCGGCCCGCTGAGCCCCGCGAGCACGGCGAGCAGGTTCGGGTAGACCGTGGCGCCCGAGGCGCCGTCGGCGTACTCCCGCCAGAGGCCGGTCTCCGCGTTCCATGCCGTGGCGCGCAGCGTCTCGTGCACGCGGTCGGCCAGGGCATCCCAGCGATCGGCGCCGGGATGCGCGACGGACCGCAGGCGCGCGGCCGCCGTGCGCAGCGCCCACAGCCAGAGGATCTGCAGGGCGGTGGAGTCCCGCGCCGGGTCGGCGTCCACTCCCCAATCGATGAAGACCAGCAGGTGGAAGTCGTCGCCGCTCGGGCGCGGGCGGAACAGTCCGTCGCCCCCGGCGTCCGCCGCCAGCCGCTCGGTGAACGCATGGAGGTGGTCGGCCTCGGCGGCGAGGTATCCGGCGGCGTCGAAGGAGCGGGCAAGGAAGCCCGTGCCGATCAGCCACCAGAGCGAGTAGTCGGCGATGCCGTTCACGTAGCCGTGGGTCGGGCGGCCGAGGGCGGTGAGGCTGGCGGTGACGATGTCGCGGTCGCCGAAGGCGTAACCGTTCGAGAGGGTGTTGAGTGCCTGGTCCCCGATCCACGGCATCCGGTCGCGCTTGATGCCGTCGAGCATGAGCCCGTGCATGCAGGCGTGGAGGGTGTCGGCGCTGACCTCCCAGATGCGGGAGAGCGTCTCGTCGGAGCACGCGAAGGAGCCGCGGCGGGCGACCGTTCGGCGGGACGCGTCCACGGTGACGGCGGTGACGTCGTCGGCCGGCGAGTCGACGCGGAGGAAGCGGAAGCCGAGCTCGTGCTCGGTGGTCCACCGGCCGTCGCCGAGGGCGACGACGTCGTGCCGGGTCTCGGCGACCGCCGGATCAGCGAGGGCCTCCGCGCGCGACTCGCCCGAGCGGACCGTCGGCCGGGCGGAACTGCGGATCACCGGACGGCCGAGCAGCGGGCCCTCCGCCTCCCACAGCCCGTCGCGGAGCGCGAGGGCGACCGACTCGCGCGGCTCGAGGGTGAGGTGCGGCGGCGCGTCCGCCGGCCCGTCGACGGCCACGGCCGGAGCCCAGGCGG
>JAEWDJ010000188.1 GCA_023390155.1 Actinomycetes bacterium
GCCTGGATCCAGGCCGCGTAGGCGGTCGCGGCGCCGACGCCGACCGTGAGGGGGAGGAGGATGAGGGACAGTCGGGAGCCGACCTCCCGGGCCTCGCCGAGGACGACGGTGCAGCGGGCGCAGGTCACGAGGTGCTTCTCGAAGCGGGTGGTCTCGCGGGCACCCAGCTTGCCGCGGGAGTAGGCACCCATGCGGTCGGTGACCCAGCGGCACTCCGAGTCGTCGTCGATGGAGCGCAGGTGCGCCTGGATCCAGGCCTGGCGCAGGCCCTCGCGCGCCCGGTAGGCGAGGGCGGAGACGCCGTTGGGCGAGAGGCCGAGAAGGGGGGCGACGGCGGCCGGCGACAGCTGCTCGACGTCGCAGTACCAGAGGACCTCCTGCCAACGGTCCGGGAGGGAGCGGAACGCCTGCGCGGTCAGCGAGCGGTCGAGTGCGCGCATGGTGGTCGACTCGGCGGTCTCGGGGTCGGCGATCGACTCGGCGTCTTCGAGCGGATCCTCCCGACGGTCCCGGCCCCAGGAGGCGGCCAGGTTGCGGATGGTCGTGAAGAGGTACGGGCGGAAGCCGATCCGCGGGCCCTTGCCGCTCTGCAGCGCCTGGAAGATCTTGGCGAACGCCTCCGCGACGAGGTCGTCGGGATCGGCGGCGGACGTCGCCGACCGAGCCACCGTGAGGCCCGCGCGCGAGTGCCGGCGCCAGAGCTCCGCGTACGCGCGCTCGTCGCCGGCTCGCGACCGCTCGACGAGGTCGTCGTCGGAGAGACCGTCGACCGGCTCCGGGCGTGGCGTGCGGCGGAGCCGGGACGTCCGCTTCTGCTGCGTGTCTCGCGGGGTCATCGGAACGCTCATTCGGGAGGGGCGCGCGACGAAGGGCACCGTCGAACGCATTCGGGTCGTCTCGGGCGCGGATCGGGCATCCACGCTCGACGCGGCCTCGGGTGGCCGCATCGAAGAGACGCGCCCGCAGCCGGTTCATGACGCGACTCGGCCGAATGCGTCGACGAGATTCCTGTTGCATCCACGTGACGATCGGCGCAGAATCGCAGCATGACCATCGGCGACGACGACGACCGCGTCCACCGCACCGAGCACGACGACGTCGTCCACGGCAACACCCGGGAGTTCGAGGCCGACATCGTGACCGACTTCCGCGAGCGGATGTCGTACGGCTCGTACCTCGACCTGGACACCCTGCTCGGCGCGCAGCATCCCGTCAGCCACCCCGAGCACCACGACGAACTGCTGTTCATCGTCCAGCACCAGACCACGGAGCTGTGGCTGAAGCTCGTGCTGCACGAACTGGAGTCCGCCCGCGACCTGCTGCGCGCCGACGACCTCCCGCCGGCGCTCAAGCGGATCGCCCGCGTCAAGCACATCCAGAAGACCCTCACCGAGCAGTGGTCCGTGCTCGCGACGCTGACGCCGACCGAGTACGCCCAGTTCCGCGGATTCCTCGGCAACTCGTCGGGCTTCCAGTCGCACCAGTACCGCGCCGTGGAGTTCGTGCTCGGCAACAAGAACCGCCGGATGCTCTCAGTGTTCTCCGACGACCCCACCGCCCACGACCTGCTCGAGAGCCTGCTGGAGGCTCCCAGCGTCTACGACGAGTTCCTGCGCTACCTGGCACGCGCCGGCCACCCCGTGCCGCAGTCGGTGCTCGACCGTGACGTGACGCAAGCACACGTCTTCACACCAGAGCTGGTGCCCGTGTTCCGGGACATCTACGAGAACGCGGACGCCCACTGGTCGGAGTACGAGGCGTGCGAGGAGTTCGTCGACCTGGAGGACAACTTCCAGCTCTGGCGCTTCCGCCACCTGAAGACCGTCCAGCGCACCATCGGCATGAAGGTCGGCACCGGCGGCTCCTCCGGCGTGACCTTCTTGCAGAAGGCCCTCGAGCTGACGTTCTTCCCCGAGCTTTACGCGGTGCGGACCGAGATCGGGGCGCCGCGGTGACGGCGGAGCGGGAGGCGGATGTGACGGCGGCGCGGGAGCCGGAGGCGACGGCAGAGCGGGAGCCGGAGGCGACGGCGGAGCGGGACGCGAGGGCGGAGGCGAGGACTGAGCGGGATGCGGGGGCAGAGACGGGTGCGGAGTGGGACGCGGCCGCCGCCCAGGACGGGACGGACCCCGCGGCGCTCGTGACGTTCGACGCCGTGTGGACGGGCGACGGATTCCGCGGGGCAACCACCTACCTCCTCCGCGGCGAGCGCCTGCACCGGGTCCGTGCGGCGTCCGCTCCCCTCGAGCTCGGGTTGGATGCGGACGCCGAACCCGACCGGAGCGACGTCAGCGACTGGAGCGACATCAGCGACCGCAGCGACCTCAACGACCGTGGCGACCTGCGCGACTCCAACCTCCCCAGACTCCCTAGCTACCACCTCCCCGGAACCCTCTTCCCGCACCTCACCGACCACCACGTGCACCTCGGCCTCGCCGACCCCGCCGCGCTGTTCACCGGAGGCATCACGCACGCCCACGACCTCGGCTGGATCCCCGCGGTGGCCGCAGGCTGGCTGCGCGACCTCCCGGACCGTCCCGAGACGACGATCGCCGGCGCCCTGCTCACCGCTGCCGGCGGGTATCCCGTGCGCTCCGGCTGGGCTCCCCTCGGCGCGGCACGGGAGTTGGGCGGGCCGCGGGACGGGCGGAGAGCGGTTCGTGAGCAGGTCATGTCAGGAGCCTCCCGCATCAAGGTCGCGCTCAACAGCGACGCGGGAGAAACGGTGGATGACGCGACTCTGAGCGCGATTGTGGATGAGGCCGTGGCGTCCGGGCTGACGGTGGTCGCGCACGCGCAGGGCGACGGGCAGACGGAGCGAGCGGTGCGGGCCGGAGTCCACATCCTTGCGCACACGCCCTTCAGCGAGCGGCTCGACGACTGGGTCACCGCAGAGGCGGTGCGGCGCGGGATGCGCTGGATCTCCACGCTCGACATCCACGGGTGGGGCGCGCCCTCGCTGGAGCGTGCCATCGCGATCGAGAACCTCCGGCGCTTCCACGCCGCGGGAGGCGAGGTGCTGTACGGCACCGACCTGGGCAACGGGCCGCTCCCCGTCGGCGTCAACGCCCGCGAACTCGCGGCGCTGCAGGAGGCCGGCCTCGACGCGACGGAGGTGCTCCGATCGATCGCGGGACGACCGGACGGCGGGGAGCGGGACCTCGACCCACCCGTGGGCCCGCGCCTCGCCTGGGTCCCCGGTACTCCTCCCGGCGACGCCTGGGGTATCCCCGCCTGGCTCGCCACCGCCCGCGGACTTCGGGTATCCGACCTCGCGTCCGCCCTGAGTGCCGATGCGGCGACTTCCGCCGTGCGCAGCCGAGCTCATCCCGGCGCCCGGTCCGATCCGGCCGCCGCTGCCCCTCCCGGCACCGCCGCGGATTCCGGCACCGCCGCCGAATCTCCCGGCACCGCGGCTGATCCCGGCATCGATTCCGCCGCCGCCGACCCTCCCGGCACCGCCGCCGATCCCACCCCCGCCACCCCCACCGAAGGACCCCGCCCATGACGCTCTCCACCCCCTCCCCCCTCACCCCCGACCCGCTCGCCGCCGCCCGCACCCTCGACGCCGCCGACCCGCTCGCCGCCTACCGCGACCGGTTCGTCGGAGTCGCCGACGGCACCGGGGTCGCCGCCTACTTCGACGGCAACTCGCTCGGGCGGCCGACCATCCAGAGCGTGGAGCGCGTGCAGCGGTTCCTGGTCGAGGGGTGGGGCGGGCGGCTCATCCGCGGGTGGGACGAGGAGTGGATGGAGCTGCCGTTCACGATCGGCGACGCGCTGGGGGAGGCCGCGCTCGGGGCCGCGGCGGGGCAGACGTTCATCGGCGACTCGACCACCGTCCTCCTCTACAAGCTGGCGCGGGCCGCTGTGGATGCGCGGCCGGACCGGCGGCAGCTGGTGCTCGACACCGACAACTTCCCGACCGACCGGTACCTGCTCGACGGGATCGCGCGGGAGCGGGGGCTGGAACTCGTGTGGATCGAGGCGGACACCGAGGCGGGGGTCACACCGGAGCAGGTCGCCGCCGTCGTGGGGCCGCAGACCGCGCTCGTGGTGCTGAGCCAGGTGGCGTACCGGTCGGGGTTCCTGGCGGACGTCCCGGCGATCACCCGGGTCGCTCACGAGGCCGGGGCGCTCGTCCTCTGGGATCTCTGCCACTCGGCCGGCTCCGTGCCGGTGGAGCTGGATGCCTGGGGGGTCGATCTCGCCGCCGGCTGCACCTACAAGTACCTGAACGGCGGGCCGGGCTCACCGGCGTTCGGCTACGTCGCAGCGCGCCTCCAGGGCGAGCTGACCCAGCCGATCCAGGGCTGGATGGGGGTGCGCGACGTCTTCGCGATGGGCCCCGAGTACCAGCCGGCCGACGGCATCCGGCGCTTCCTGAGCGGGACGCCGCCGGTGGTCGGGATGCTGGCGATGCAGGACACGATCGCCCTGCTGGCGGAGGCCGGGATGGAGGCGGTGCGCGCGAAGTCCGTGGCGCTCACGGAGTTCGCGGTCGCCCTCGCCGACGAGTGGCTCGCACCGCTCGGCGCCACGGTGGCGAGCCCGCGCGACCCCGCCCGGCGCGGCGGGCACGTGACCCTGAACCACCCGGCGATGCGGCAGGTGACGGCGACGC
>JAEWDJ010000209.1 GCA_023390155.1 Actinomycetes bacterium
CCCGTGCGGTGCGGCGACGGCACCGGCGACGGACGCCCCCGCGGCCTCCGACCCCGCGACCCCGGAGGCGACGACCGGCGGCGCCGAGGCGCAGGTGACCGCCTCCACCCCTCAGCCGACGACCACGGCGGGCGACTCGGGTCTCGGCCTGGTCATCGGCATCGCGATCGCGATCGTGGTGCTCGCCCTGGCCGGCGTTCTCATCGTGATCCTCACGGCCCGGCGCAAGCCGCCGGTCGGACCGGACGCGGATGCGGATGCGGATGCGGATGCCGGGACCGACGGTGGGCCGGCCGGCGGCGACGGCGACGCTCCGCGGGACTGAGCGGCGGCTCGAATACGGAACGGGGTGCGCCCGGTCGATCATCGGCCGGGGGCACCCCGTTGTCGCATCCACCCGCCGGGCGTACCGTCCCGGCATGGCATCGAAGAAGGACCAGCCGGACGAGGTTCCGGAGTGGCAGATGGACCCGGACATCGTCCCGGCACCGCAACCGGAGCCCGAGACGATCGACGACGGGGACGAGGAGGACGGCCGGAACTGAACGCCCGGCGCCCTCGTCGCCCTGCACGGATCAGTCCGGGGCGCCGCCCGAAGCGGTGTCCTCCTCGGTCTCCGCGTCGTGGTGCTCCTGCCCGGACGGCTCGTGCTCGTCGGGCAGCTGGCCGTGCTCGGCGTCGTGCGCCGTGAGGTCGGCGCTCGTCATCTCCCGCTCGCCGGCATCGAGGTCGCCGCGCTGCTCATCGCTCATGGTCGTTCCTTCCTTCGCGCTGGGCCACGGACGGTAGTCCGGCCGCGTTTCGGAGGCAAGGGCCAGTAGATGCCCACCGCGGGTTGAGCGTGCGCCCAGCCTCGTGAGGCATCGTGGGGCGCGTGGAGATCGTGGTCGACGTCGTGCTGCTGGTGCTCGGCGTGCTGGCCGTGGTCGCCGGCTACACCAACGGCGCCATCCGCGCGGCCGGGTCGCTGGTCGGGCTGGGCTGCGGCATCGCGCTCGGCCTGTTCCTGGCGCCGACGGTCGTCGGCTGGGGCGTCGCCTACGGGCTGACGGGCGTGACGCAGCGTTCGATCGTCGCCGGCGTCGTCATCCTGGTCTGCGCCGGCGTCGTCTACGCGATCGCGGGCGGGGTCGCGGCGCTGCTCGGCAAGGTGCTGCGCCACGGTCCGATCCGCTGGCTCGACTCGCTGATCGGGGCGGTGCTCGGGCTGCTGACCTGGGCCGTCGTCGTGTGGCTGGTGGCGGGCTTCGCGCTGTCGACCAGCCTGGCCACCGTCGTGCAGGCCGCCAACGCCTCCCGGGTGGTCGCGACGCTCAACGGGATCGCGCCCATCCCCTCGTCGACCGTGCTCGGCGCGATGGACGACGCGCTCGCCAGCGCGGGCCTGCCGAAGGTCTTCGAGGGCGACGAGTCCATCAAGACCATCTCGGCTCCCGACCCCTCCGTGCCGGCCGACGTGGCGAAGTCCGAGCAGTCGGTCGTGACGGTGCTCGCCTCCAAGCCCGCCTGCGGCGTCGACTCGGAGGGCAGCGGCTGGGTCGTGCAGCGCGGCCGCGTGGTCACCAACGCGCACGTGGTCGCCGGCGCCTCCTCGATCGTGGTGCGGGAGTCCGGGAGCGGCACGCTCGACCGGGCGACGCTCGTCGCCTTCGACCCCTCCCGCGATCTCGCCGTGCTCGACGTGACCGGCCTGGGCGCCCCCGCTCTCGACATCTCGGCGGACCTCCCCGCTGGCGCCCCGGCCTACGCCGTCGGCTACCCCGGCAACGGCCCGTTCACCGTGAGCCCGCAGCGCGTCCGCGACCAGATCGTGGCGCGCGGCACCGACATCTACCAGAGCGGCTCCGTCGACCGCGAGATCTACTCGCTGCGCGGCACCATCCGCCCCGGCAACTCGGGCGGCCCGCTGCTCGACTCCTCCGGCGACGTCGTCGGCGTGGTCTTCGCCCGCTCGACGGTCGATCCCGACACCGGCTACGCGCTCACACTCGACGAGCTGCGGCCGGTGCTCTCCTCGGTCGGCAGTGCGCCGATCAGCTCGGGGGCGTGCTCCGCGGGCTGAGGCGTGGTTGGCTGGGGGCATGCAGGCTGTCACGTACTCCTCCACCGGCGACTCCGACGTGCTCGTGCTCGGCGAGCGGGAGGAGCCGCACGCCGGCCCGGGGCAGGTGCGCGTGCGCATCCACGTCTCCGGCGTCAATCCGACGGACTGGAAATCCCGGCGCGGTGGCGGCGACCCGGCTCCGCTCCCCCGGCCCCAGGTGCCGAACCAGGACGGCGCGGGCGTCGTCGACGAGGTGGGCGAGGGCGTCACCCGGCTGCGCGCGGGCAACCGCGTGTGGGTGTGGGATGCCGCCTACCAGCGGCCGGACGGCACGGCGCAGGAGCTCGTCGTGCTCCCCGAGCGCCAGGTCGTCGCCCTCCCCGACGAGGTCGGTCTCGACGTCGGCGCGAGCCTCGGCATCCCGGCCCTCACCGCGCACCGCGCGCTCACCTCGTACGAGCACGCGCCCGCCGAGCTGGCGGTCGGCAGCCTCGCGGGCCGCACGGTGCTCGTCGCGGGAGGCGCGGGCGCCGTCGGGCACGCCGCCATCCAGCTCGCCGTGTGGGCCGGAGCGACCGTGATCTCGACCGTCAGCAGTCACGAGAAGGCGGAGCTGGCCCGCGCGGCGGGCGCGCATCACGTCGTCGACTACACCGATTCCGACACGGCGAGGGCGATCGGGGCGCTCGCACCTCGCGGGGTCGACATCGTGGTGGAGGTCAACCCGGCGGCGAACGCCGAGCTCGACGTGCGCGTCGCGGCGGTCGGCTGCACGATCGCCGTCTACGCGGACTCCCCCGGCGAGGCCGAGGTGAGCGTGCCGGTGCGCCCGAGTATGGCCAAGAATCTGCGCTGGCAGTTCGTGCTCACCTACACGACGGCCGAAGCGGTCAAGGACGCGGCGGTGCGGGCC
>JAEWDJ010000262.1 GCA_023390155.1 Actinomycetes bacterium
CTCCTAGGCCGGGCGTCCGCCGGCTCGGCGCACGCCTCCTCGCCCGCCGGCCAGCCCGTCTGGCTCGCGCCGCTCACGGGCGTGCTCGCCGCCGCCCTCGTCACGCTGTCGACGTCCGTGAAGGACCCCGGCGCCTACCTCCGCCTGCTGATCGCCGTGGCTCTCGCCCTGGCCGTCGTCAACGCGGTCTGGGTGCTCGCGGCCCGCGGGCTCGCCCGCCAGCTGCATCAGCCCGTCCCGGCGGTGCGGGTGCGGCCGGGGATGCTCGTCATCGTGGCCGTCGCCGCGATCGGTTCGCGGCTGTTCGCCCTCGAGCCCGCCCTCTTGTTCGGGCTGGTGCTCGGCGTCACGCTGGCCCCGGAGGTCGCCCGGGTCGCGCGCGGGCGCATCGCGGCCGTACAGGTCTCCGCCATCGCCTCCCTCGGCGTGCTCGCCTGGCTGCTCACCGGAGTCCTGCCCGCCCCGACCGGCGGCGTCTCGGCGTTCCTGCTCGAATGCGCCAACGCCCTCGCCATGGTGGGCATCGGATCCGCCGCCGTCGCCCTGCTCCCGCTCGGCGGCCTCGCCGGGCGTGCGATCTTCCAGTGGAGCCGCCTGATGTGGGCGGGACTCAGCCTCGTCGTGTTCACGCTGCTCTTCGCGCTCCTCCTGCCGGTGGCCTCGCTCGTCGAGAACGGGACGGGGATCCTCGCCGCCAGCATCGTCGCGCTCGCGTTCGCCGTGCTCAGCGTCTCCACGTGGCTCTGGGAGCGGTACGTGGAACCAGCGCGCTAGAGCGCCTCCACGTAGAACCAGTCGCGGCCCTCTTTGGCGAACCGCGACGTCTCCGCCAGCTCGCCGCGCTCGGCGCCGCGGTAGAACGCGCGGAAGGCCACCACGCCCTCGCGGTCGAACGGGCCGCCGCGCTCCGTGCGCTCGATATCGAGCCGGTACCAGCGCAGCCCGTCGTCGAGGTCGAGCTCCTCCGGGCGGGTGGAGGGGTGCCAGCTGCGCAGCAGGTAGTCCGCGTCGCCCAGCGCGAACGCGCTGAACCGGGAGCGCATCAGCCGCTCCGCCGTCGGCGCCGGCTCACCGCGGTGCAACGGCCCGCAGCACTCCGCGTAGGCCTGCCCGCTCAGGCACGGGCAGCGTTCGGGACTCACGCGTCGAGCCTAGCCGCCCGCGGACAAAGAGAACCCGGCCGAGGCGGGTATCGGGGGATCGCAAGCCTCGGCCGGGGGAGGACACCTCACCAGAAAGGGTGCCGCTACCCAGTGTGCGACGCCCACGTGTGAGCCTGCTATGCGCGCCCTGAAGGACCTCTCACAACGGTTCACGACCTCCCGCGCGTGTCGCTCACGCGGGCTCGCGCGCTGCCTCCCCGGCCGCGACCACGCAGAACCGGTTCCCGTCGGGATCGGCGAGCACGACGTAGTCGGCCCCCTCCTCGTAGTCCCACTCCACCTCGGCCGCGCCGAGGCCGATCAGCCGCGCCACCTCCGCCCGCTGATCGTCCGCATACAGGTCGAGATGGTGGTGCGGCGACGGATTCGTCTCCGCCCCCACCTCCTTGAGCGCCAGCTGAGGGCCGCGCCCCGACGCGGGCGCGAGCAGCGCCCAATCGGTGTCGGGATCGTAGACGGGCCCGTATCCGAGCACCGCCGACCAGAACGCGACCCCGCGCTCCACGTCCCGCACACCCCACACCACCGAGCCGATCCGGATCATGCGCCCACCCTCCCCCAGCCGTGCGCCGCGGGCAAGGCCCCCGACGGTGTACCGTTGACCCCATGGAAGGCGTTCTCATCGGATTCATCTGGCTCGTCGTCATCGTCGGCGGTGCCGGCGCCCTCGCGGCGGTCGTCCAGCTGGCGAAGTCGCCGTTCCGCGGCAAGTAGCAGCCGCGATCTCATCCGCGATCTCATCCTCCGGACGGAGCGTGATCGGTCGCTGAGCCGACGACCTCCGGGTGGCCAGAAGGCCACGCTGAGAGGATGCGTCCCCTCGCGATCACCGCGGCCGTCACCGGCACGCTGATCCTCCTGGCGGTCGCCGTCGCGGTGTGGAGTACGAGCGCCCAGCTCGTCCTCCTCGGCCCCTGGAGAGCATCGACCACGGCCTGCATCCTGGCCGGACTCGCGTCGTGTGCCGCCGGCATCCTCGCCCTCCAGATCCTCGTGGGCGGCCGCGGCTTCCTCCGTCTCCTCTCCCTGCCGATCGCCCTGTTCGCGGCGGTCGGAGTCGCCGGGTCCGCGTTCGTGTGGGCCTTCACGCTCACCGACATCACCTACCTCGCCGGCGACCGCGCCCTCGTCGCCGAGCGCCGATGCTGGCACCACTGCAGCATCGCCGTCTACGAACCCGCCGGCACCGGCTACCACTTCATCGGCAGCCTCCCCCTCGACGCCTACGACCCGTTCTTCGACGGCGCCTACCGCGTCGACGGCTCCACCCTGCACTTCGCCACCGCCCCCGGCGGCGCCCTCACCGGCAGCCTCCCCCTCGAACCCTCGCCCACCCCGACGGCCTCGCTACGATAGACGCCGGGCCCCCATAGCCCAATCGGCAGAGGCAGGCGACTTAAAATCGCCTCAGTGTGGGTTCGAATCCCACTGGGGGCACACCCCTCCCCTCTTCGCTACCGTGGACCCCATGCCCCACACCCTCTCCGCCCCCGCCCGCGCGGAGGTCGAGGTGCGCCGCAGCCGCTTCCTCGCCGAGGTGGTGCCCGTGTCCGGTCGCGAGGCGGCGGCCGAGAGGGTCACGCGGCTGCGTGAGGCGCATCCCGGCGCGAATCATGTCTGCTGGGCGCTGCTGGCGGGCGGGCATTCGGGGATGTCGGATGACGGGGAGCCGAGCGGCACGGCGGGGCGGCCCATCCTGGAGGTGCTGCGGCACCATGACCTGGAGGGGGTGCTCGGGGTGGTGGTGCGGTATTTCGGCGGGGTCAAGCTCGGGGCGGGTGGGCTGGTGCGGGCGTACACCGATGCCATCGCGACGGCGCTGCAGGGGGCGGAGGTCGTCGAGCGGGTGCCGGAGGCGGTGCTGGTGATCGTGGCCGACTATGCGGATGCCGAGCGGATCCGGCGGTGGGCCGAGGGCGAGGGGTTCGTGGTTCCGGAGGTCGCATACGGGGAGGCCGTGGAGCTCACGGTGGTGCTGCCGGAGGTGCGGGTCGCCGACGCGACGGACGCCGTGCGGGATCTCTCGGGCGGGCGGGCGCAGGTGCTCGCGGGCTGACCTCCGGTGATGCCCAGGTGAGGGCAGACGCCGACGGCCCGCGCACGCCGGACGCCCCGCGCATGCGGATGCCCCGGCACACGCCGAAGGCCCGGCCCCCGCGGATGCGGGGACCGGGCCTTCGGGATGAGACGGGTCGCGTTACTTCGCGGCGACCTCGGCCGGCTCCTTGGCGGGAGCCTTCTTGGCCGGGGCCTTGGCGGGCTCGGCAGGGGCCTCGACGGCCGGCTTCGGGCGGGAGGCGAACTCCTCGAAGACGGCGCGCGGGGTCTGCAGGGCCTCGAGCGACACGATGTCGCGGCCGAGCCAGAGGTTGTTCCACCAGCCCCAGATGACGCGCCACTTGCGCTCCCAGCTCGGCATGGCGAGGCCGTGGTAGCCGCGGTGCGCGAGCCAGCCGACGAGGCCCTTGATGGCGATCTTGCCGGACTGGAGGACGCCGATGCCGAGACCGAGGCCGGCGACGGCGCCCAGGCTCTTGTGGACGTACTGGCGCGGGAGCTCGCCGCGCATGCTGGCGACGAGATTCTTCGCGAGGAGCTTGCCCTGGCGGACGGCGTGCTGGGCGTTCGGCACGCAGTAGCCGCCGACGCCGGCGCCGGTCAGGTCGGGGACGGCCGAGACGTCACCGGCGCCCCAGGCGTCGGCGATGATCTCCTCGTCGGTGCCCACGCGGAGGTCGGCACGCACGCGCAGACGGCCGCGCTCCTCGATGGGGAGGTCGGTGTGGCGGACGATGGTCGGGTTGGCCATGACGCCGGCGGTCCAGACGATGAGGTCGGTCTCGAACGACTCGCCGGTCGAGAGCTGGATGACGCCGTCGACCGCGCTGGTGAGCTGGGTGTCGAGGTGGATCTCGGCGCCGCGCTCGGCCAGGTTCTTGATGACCCAGTGGCTGGTGGGGAGGCTGACCTCCGGCATGATCCGGCCCATGGCCTCGATCAGGTGGAAGTGCGTGTCCTCGAAGGAGATCTCCGGGTACTTCTTCAGCAGCGAGCTGGCGAAGGAGCGCAGCTCGGCGAAGATCTCGATGCCGGCGAAGCCGCCGCCGACGACGACGACGGTGAGCAGGCGGTCGCGCTCCGGGCCGGCCGGCAGCGTGGCGGCCTTGTCGAAGTTCGTGAGCATCTTGTCGCGGATGTACACGGCCTCTTCGATGGTCTTGAGACCGACGGCCTGGTCGGCGACGCCCGGGATCGGGAACGTGCGCGACACCGCACCGGCGGTGACCACGACGATGTCGTACGCGAACTCGTAGGGCTCGCCCACGGGCGGCTCGATGGTCGCGGTCTTCTTGGCGTGGTCGATGTAGGTGACCTTCGCCGTGACGACGTTCGTGCTCTTCAGGTGGCGACGGTGCGCGACCACCGCGTGACGCGGCTCGATGGAGCCCGCCGCGACCTCCGGGAGGAACGGCTGGTACGTCATGTAAGGCAGCGGGTCCACGATGGTGACCTCGGCCTCACCCTTGCGCAGCTGCTTCTCGAGCTTCCACGCCGTGTAGAAACCGGCGTAACCTCCGCCGACGATCAGGATTTTGGGCACAGTGATGCGTCTCCTCAACACGAAACAATGGGTGTTAATCTACCCCCTGCGTGCCGTTCGCCTGAAATGCAGCCACGCGCCCACTCCGCCGAGGGCGGCGAGGGCCACGAAACCCGAGATCAGAGCGAACGGGAGCCAGAAGGTGGTGAGGACGCTCCATTGCGGCCAGAAGAACCGCATCCATGATACCGCGTGTTCCGGCCTGAGCTTCGCGGGCGCCGGAATCGCCTGCGGCTGACCGGTCGGCGCGGGGGTGGCGGTCGACTCCGCGCGGCGGTGCACGCGGATCCACTCGGTGAGATCGCCCATCGGGTTGGCCGTGACGTGCGGCACCGTCGCGGTCACGGCCGCCGCCGCGTCGAGGAGGCCGTAGCCGTAGATCGGGCTCGGGACGGACCCGCCCGCCGGCCGCGCCGTCGCGATGATGCGCTGGATGACGTCGGGCGCCTTCAGCTCGGGATGCGCGGCGCGCACGAGCGCGACCGCCCCGGAGACGAGCGGCGCCGCGCCGCTCGTCCCCTCCCACTGCACGTAGCCGCCGCCCGGGTTCGCCCCGACGAGCTGCTCGCTCGGCGCCGAGACGCCGATGGTGATGCCCTGCGAGGAGGCGTCGAAGCTCGCCTGTCCCTGCCGGTCGACGCCGGCGACGGTCAGGACGCCCGGGATGGTGGCCGGGGCGCCGACCTCGGTCGTGCCGCTCCCCCGGTTGCCTGCAGCCGCCACGATGACCACGTCGTGCGAGAACGCGTACTGGAACGCGTCGTCCCAGCTGCTCGGCCAGTCGAGCGTGTTGCGGGTGAGGGACATGTTGATGACGGTCGCGCCGTTGTCCACGGCCCAGCGGATGGCCTGGGCGATCTGCTCGTCGCTGCCCACCGGCCCCATCGCCTTGCCGAGCGCCACCGACGCCGGGAGGATCGTGGCCTCGGGGGCGGCGCCGAGCACGCCGTTGCCGTCTCCCGTGCCGCGCCCGGCGAGGAGGGAGGCCACCCAGGTGCCGTGGTTGGCGGCGTCGCCGTCGCCCAGCGGCTTCTGACCGTTCGGCGACCCGACCTCCGACACGTCGGTGCCCGCGCCGAGCGCGCCGGCGAGGTCGGGCACGCTGCCGTCGACGCCCGTGTCGATCACCGCCACCTTCACGCCGGCCCCACGGGTGGTCTGCCAGGCCGACTGGAAGCCGTAGTCGGCGAGCCAGTATTCGAGGTCGCGCACCTGGTCGGCGTGCGCGGCGGCGGGCGCGACGAGCGTGAAGGCCAGCGCTGCGGCCACCGTCGCGACCGACCGCCGCCACAGCGGCCTGCTCCGCGTGCCGCGAGCGCGCCTCTCCCGGCTGTCGCGACCTCCCCCCGGGCCCGCGCTCATTCCGTCACGTCGACCTGGCACTCGCAGACCTCCGGCGACCAGCCCCCGCGGGCGAGCGCGAGGTCGCCGATCGGGTTCACGCCCGGGCCGGCGGCGAGCGCGTGCGCGGCGAGGGCGTGCAGGCACTTGACGCGGGTCGGCATGCCGCCCGACGAGATGCCGGCGATCTCCTCGACGACCGCGATCGACTCCCGATCGGCCAGGAACTGCTCGTGGGCCGCCGCGTACCGGGCGCGGAGCTCGTCGTCCTCGGCGAGGAGCTCGTTGTACTCGTTCATCACCTGCGTCGCCTCGAGCGTCGACATCGCCGCCGTCGCCGCGGGGTGGGTGAGGTAGTAGAAGGTCGGGAACGGCGTGCCGTCGGCGAGCCGCGGCGCCGTCGAGACGACGGTCGGCCGGCCGCACACGCAGCGCGCGGCGATCCCGACGACATCGCGCGCGGGCCGCCCCAGCTGGCGGCTCACGACGGCGATGTCCTCGTCGGTCACGGGGTCGAACGGCGGTCTGGTCATGGTGCGGTGCTCACTTGCTCGGGGTGGGTGTCGGGGTGGGCGTGCCGGATTCCCCGGTCAGCTGCTGCGGGGTGGCGTCGGTGAGCCCGGCACCCATGAAGGAGCCGAACAGGGAGCCGACCCAGTCGGTGCGGGTCTTCTGCAGCTTGGAGCTCACCGGGGTGTCGGTCTCGGCCGCCGCGGGGGGCCGGTCGTCGATGACGAGGTAGCTCGTCTCCCCCGGCATGACGTAGTAGAGGCGGTCGCGTGCCTGAGCACGCAGGTAGCTGGGGTCGTTCCAGCGGGCGCGCTGCGCCTTCGCGGCGTCCACCTGCTCGGACAGCGTGTCGACGGCCGCCTGCTGGTCGGCGATCTGCTGCCGCTGCTGCACGAACGCCTGGAGCGTCGGCGCCAGGATGACGACGGCGAGCACCAGGATGCCCATCATCACGAGCGAGAAGGCCGAGAAGTGGATGCCCCGCAGCCAGCGGCCGGCGCCGCTCGGCGCGGCCATGGCGGGGGC
>JAEWDJ010000302.1 GCA_023390155.1 Actinomycetes bacterium
TTCGCCGAGCTGAAGGAGGCGCTCCTCGACCGGCTGGGCACGCGCCCCGGCCCGGCACTGGTCGCCTTCAACGCGCGCCTGCTGGCGGAGGACGACCAGCCGGCGACGGCCGGCGCCCGACCGGTGCGCATCGGCCTGCGCAGCGCACCCAACGCCCTCCTCGGCCGCGAGTACGACCTGCAGGCGCTGGAGGACGTGATCGCGACCTCGCGCCTGACGACCATCCTGGGCGCCGGCGGGCTCGGCAAGACCCGGCTGGCGCAGGAGGTCGGGCGGCGCGCCATCCACACCCCCGGGGTGGTGTTCGTCGAGCTCGCGAGCGTGCGCAGCGGCGACGACATCGAGCTCGCGTTCGCCTCGACGCTCGGGATCCGGGAGGCGCGCAGCGTGCGCCCGGGCGACCCGGGAGCGCTGGTCGACCTCCGCTCGCGCATCCTGGGCGTGCTCGCCGAGCGCGAGACGCTGCTCATCGTGGACAACTGCGAGCACATCGTCGACGCGGCGGCGGCCTACATCGCCGACATCCTCGACGCCACGACCAGCGTGCGTGTGCTCGCGACGAGCCGGTCCCCGCTGGCGATCGGCGCCGAGCGCGTCTACCCGCTCGACTCGCTGCCGAGCGCCGACGACGGGCCGGCCGTGGAGCTGTTCGTGGAGCGGGCTCGCGCCGCTCGGCCGGGCGTCGTCCTCCCTCTCGACACCGTCGCTCGCCTGTGCGACCGGCTCGACGGGCTCCCGCTCGCGATCGAGCTCGCGGCCGCACGCACCCGCTCGCTCTCGGTGGAGGAGATCGAGCGGCGGCTGGGCAACCGGTTCGCCCTGCTCACCGGCGGGGCGCGCACGGCGCCCGAGCGGCACCGGACCCTGTTCGCCGTCATCGACTGGAGCTGGAACCTGCTCGCCGGCTCCGAGCAGGCGCTGTTGCGGCGCCTCTCCGCCTTCCCGGACGGCTTCAGCGCCGAGGCCGCGGAGGCGGTCGCCGGAGCGGGCGCGGTCTCCGTGCTCGACGACCTGGACGCGCTCGTCGCGCAATCCCTCGTCACGGTGACGGAGGACCGGTCGACCGGCCTGCTGCGCTACCGGATGCTGGAGACCGTCCGCGAATTCGGCGACCGCGAGCTGGCCGCCGCCGGCGAGGCGGACGAGGTGCGCGACGGGATGGACGCCTGGGCGGTGGCCGTCGCCCACGACCTCCTGACCCGCATGCACGGCCCGGCGCTGGTCGCCACGTTCGGCCGCGTCACCGCCGAGCAGGACAACCTCGTCGGCGTGCTGCGCTCGGCCATCGACGGGGGCCGCCCGGCGACCGTGGCCGCCGTCTTCGCCCTACTGTCGTACTACTGGTCGCTGCGCAGCGCGCACTCGGAGGTGCTCGGGTTCGGGCCGTCGGTGCTGGCCGCGCTCGACGGCTGGGAGCCCGACGGGGACGCCCGCGACGACGCGGCCGCGTGCTTCACCGTGATCGGCGGCACCTTCCTCTACGTGAACCTGCGCACGTCCGTGCGGGCGATCTCCCGCCTCCGACGACTGCGGACGGTCCGGCCGTTCTCGGATCCGCGCCTGAACGCCATGAGCGACCTCGTGCTCGTCGCCGGCAAGGTCGAGCCCGGGATGCGGCTCCTCGCCGACTACGCGGGCTCGACCGATCCCGAGCGTGCGGTGATGGGCAACCTCCTGCTCGCGCAGCTCAACGAGAACGCGGGCGAGCTGCAGGAGGGGCTGCTCGCGGCGACGAAGGCGTACGCGCTCGGCCGCCAGGTGCAGGACGCGTGGTCGACGGCCTCCTCCGCGCAGGCACTCGCCCAGCTGCACAGCCAGCTCGCGCACCCCGAGGAGGCGCTGCTCTGGGCGCAGCGGGCGCACGACGGGCTCGCTCCCCTGCAGGCGGCCGGCGATCTGCGCCAGCTGGACTGGCTCATCGCGATCAACGCCATCTCGACGGGCGACACCGTCCGCGGCCGCGCCCTGCTCGACACCTATCTGAGCGTGGAGGTCGAGCGCACCGGCTTCGACTACGTCGACTACTACGGCATCGGCTACGGCGGCATGGCGGAGATCGCGCTCGCCGAGGGCGACATCGCCGGCGGCCTCCGGCACTATGCGCAGGCGGTCGGCGTGTTCGTCGACGACGGCGTCGCCCAGCGCGAGACCCTGACCAACCCGTGGCTGACGATGCTCGGCGCGGCCCAGCTCGTCGTGCACCTGCGCGCGCACGCGGCCGGGCCGGAGGAGCTCGACCCGGGCGTCATCCGCTGGGACGACACCGACGAGCTGGCCCGCCGGCTGCGGGTGCGCGTGCTCGTCTACACGCGCCTGAACACGTGGTACGTCGACAAGCCGGTGCTCGGCAGCGGCCTCCTGGCCTACGCCTGCTGGATGCTCGATCCGCACACGGCCGCCGATCGCGACGAGCGCTGGATGGCGGACGGCCTCGCGCTCGTCGGGCTCGCCACGCGCCTGAACTCCCGCCAGGATCTCGCGAGCATGCACCGCGCCCGTCTCACCGCGCCGATCGCCGGGGCCTGGGGCGCCGACGCGCTGGGCGCCGCGGTGGAGTCCGCCGCCGCGCTGAGCCTCGACGAGGCGTCGGCGCGGGGACTCGCGCTGCTGCGGGC
>JAEWDJ010000386.1 GCA_023390155.1 Actinomycetes bacterium
TCACCAACAGCATCGCCGACGCCGAGAGCGCGATCGCCGAAACCATCGGCAACCTCCGGCTGCTCGAAGACGACCACCGCGAAGACGTGGAGGCTGCCGACGAGTGGGGCCGCAAGGCGCTCGCCGCCAGCAGGCAGGCGGACACCTACCGGTCGTCGGGCGACACGGCCAACGCCGACAAGTTCGACAACCTCGCGAAGGTGGCCCTGCAGCGCCAGATCTCGTCCGAGAACGAGGCGAAGGCGGCCGAGCCGCAGATCGCCTCCCAGACCGAGATCGTCGACAAGCTCAAGGCCGGCCTGAACGGCATGAAGGAGAAGCTGGAGCAGCTGAAGAGCAAGCGCGCCGAGCTGATCGCCCGCGCCAAGAGCGCTCAGGCCCAGGCGCAGGTGATCGACGCCGTCAAGAGCGTCGACATCCTCGACCCGACCAGCGAGGTCTCCCGCTTCGAGGAGAAGATCCGGCGCGAGGAGGCCCGGGTGCGCGGCGCCCAGGAGCTCGCCGCCTCCAGCCTCGACGCGCAGTTCAACGACCTGGACGATCTGGGCGAGCTGACCGAGGTGGAGGCCCGGCTCGCCGCGCTCAAGTCGGGCGGGTCGCCGGCGGCCGTGACGGCCGAGGCGACACCGTCCGAGCCCTCCACGGAGCAGTGACCCGACGGTGAGCGCGTCCTTCCTGGTTGTGCCGCAGTGGCAGGGCTCGGGGTCGTCGCGGGCCATGCGCCTGATCGACGGCGCCGAGGCCATCCGCGGCGACCTCCCGGCGTCGGCGACCCACGCCGTGCCGGTCCCGTCGGCCGCGGGCGACGCCCTCGGCACGGGGGTGCACCGGTTCTCGTCACTGACGCTCGTGCGCGAGCTGGCCGCGGCGGAGCTCGCGCTGCTCGACGCGCCGGTCGTGACGATCGGCGGCGACTGCGCCGCCGACCTCGCGAGCGTGCAGCACGCCGTGGCGTCGCATCCCGCCGGGGAGGTCGCGCTGGTGTGGTTCGACGCGCACGGCGACCTCAACAACGTGTCCTCCTCGCCCTCGGGCGCCTTCCACGGGATGGTCGTGCGCGCCCTCCTCGGCGACGGGCCGGACGGGCTCGCCTCCGCGGAGGGGGCACGGCTGGCGGCGGGGCAGCTGGTGCTGGCCGGGACGCGCTCGCTCGACGACGGCGAGTCGGCCTTCATCGACTCCGCGCGGATCCGGGTGGTCGCGCCGGGCGAGCTCGTCGACCCGCAGGCGGTCGTGCGGGCCGTGGAGGCGACCGGCGCGAGCGCCGTGTACATCCACGTCGACCTCGACGTGCTCGACCCCGGTGAGATCGCGGGCATCGGCTATCCGGAGCCGTTCGGGGTGACGTCGGCCGCCCTGTGCGACGCCATCCGCGCCCTGCGTGCGCGGTTCGAGCTGGCGGGGGCCGGGGTCACGGAGTTCGCGCCCGAGTCGGCGGAGGCCGCGGGGCGGGACCTCCCGGTCATCCTGCGCATCCTCGGCGCGCTGACCGGCCCGCTGCCCGCAGGCGGCGGCTCGTCCTCCCCAGCTCGCGCTCCGCGGCACGTCTCCACAGATATCGCCCCCGGCGACGACGGCCTCTGAGCCGACGGGTAGCGTTGTGCCATGACCGAACCGAAGATCCGCACCGAGCGGCGCGATCACGTCCTGCTGATCGGCTTCAACCGGTCCGAGAAGCGCAACGCCGCCGACTTCGAGCTGCTCTCCGCCCTCGCCGACGCGTACGGCGAGCTCGAGCGCGATCCGGAGCTGCGGGTCGGCCTGGTCCACGCCGTGGGCGACCACTTCACCGCGGGGCTCGACCTCGCCGACCTCGGCCCGCGCATCGGTGCGGACGGCCTGTCGTTCGTCGGCGAGGGCGGCCTCGACCCCTGGCAGGTGTCGGGTCGGGCGCTGTCGAAGCCGGTGGTGGTCGCCGTGCAGGGCACGTGCCTCACTCTCGGCATCGAGCTGATCCTCGCCTCCGACATCGCGGTGGCCGCCCGGTCGACGACCTTCGGCCAGATCGAGGTCACGCGCGGCATCCTCCCGTTCGGCGGGGCGACGCTGCGGTTCCCGCGGGCCGTCGGCTGGGGCAACGCGATGCGGTACATCCTCACGGGCGACACCTTCGACGCAGCCGAGGCGCATCGCATCGGGCTCGTGCAGGAGGTGGTCGACGACGGGGAGCAGTTCGACCGTGCGCTCGCGATCGCGCAGCGCATCGCCGCACAGGCGCCGCTCGCCGTGCAGGCCGCCGTCGCGAACGCGAAGCGGGCCGTCCGCGACGGCGACGCCGCCGCGGAGGCCGAGCTGCAGCCGGCTCTCGTCCGACTCGTCTCGAGCGAAGACGCCCGCATCGGCATGGAGGCGTTCCTCAGCCGCACCGAGGCGCGCTTCGTGGGCCGCTGAGCACCGTCCCGCCACCATCCCGCAGTACCGCCGCTCAGCACGTCGCGGCCCCGAAGAAGGAGAGAGTATGACCACCACGGAGTACGACGTCATCGTCATCGGAGCCGGCGCCATCGGCGAGAACGTGGCCGACCGGGCGGCGCAGGGCGGGATGCGGACCGTCATCGTCGAGGCCGAGCTGGTGGGCGGCGAGTGCTCCTACTGGGCGTGCATGCCCTCGAAGACCCTCCTGCGCAGCGGCGCGCTGCTGCGGGCGGCCGCCAAGGTCGGCGGCGTGCGGGAGGCCATCACGGGCCCCCTCGACGTCGAGGCGGTGCTCAAGCGACGCGACTACATGACGAGCGACTGGAAGGACGACGGCCAGGTCTCCTGGCTGAAGGGCGCCGGCATCGACCTGGTGCGCGGCTGGGGCGTCATCACCGCGCCGAAGGAGGTCACGGTCACCGCCGAGGACGGCACCGTGACGGTCCTCACGGCGAAGCACGCGGTCGCCGTGAGCACCGGATCCGCGGCGCTCCTGCCCGACATCCCCGGCCTGCGCGAGAGCGAGCCCTGGACGAGCCGCGACGCCACGAGCGTGCAGCGCGTGCCCGTCTCCCTCGCGATCCTCGGCGGCGGCGTAGTCGGCGTCGAGATGGCGACCGCGTACGCCGGCTTCGGCACGGAGGTCCACCTCCTCTCCCGCGGCGCGCTCCTGTCGAACGACGAGCCGTTCGCCGGCGAGGCCGTGACCGCCTCGCTGCGCGCGCTCGGCGCGACGGTGCACCTCGACGTCTCCCCCACCTCGGTCGAGCGCACCGCGGACGACCGCTTCCGCATCACCCTCGACGACGGCACGACCGTGGAGACCGACGAGTTCCTCGTCGCGACGGGACGCGTGCCCCGCACGGCCGGCATCGGCCTCGACGCCTTCGGGCTGGAGGAGGGCGCTTGGCTGAACGTCGACGACAGCATGCGCGTCATCGGCGCCGACGGCGAGCCCGTGGCCGAGGGCGGCTGGCTCTACGGTGTCGGCGACGTCAACCACCGGGCGCTCCTCACCCACCAGGGCAAGTACCAGGCCCGGGCCGCCGGCGACGCGATCGCCGCCCGGGCGCACGGAACGCCGGTGCCCCTGGAGCCATGGGGAACCTACGTCGCGACGGCCGACCACCAGGCCGTCCCCCAGGTGACCTTCAGCGATCCGGAGGTGGCCTCGGTCGGGCTGACCGCGGCGGCCGCGGAGAAGGCGGGCTACCGCATCCGGGTCGTCGACTACCCGATCGGCTCGGTCAGCGGCGCCTCGGTCGTCGCCGACAACTACGAAGGCCAGGCGCGCATGGTCGTCGACGAGGACCGCCAGGTGGTGCTCGGCGTCACCTTCGTCGGCCAGGACGTCGGCGAGCTGCTGCACTCGGCGACCGTGGCCGTCGTCGGCGAGGTCCCGCTGGCGCGGCTCTGGCACGCGGTGCCGTCCTACCCCACGATCAGCGAGGTGTGGCTGCGGCTGCTCGAGGCCTACGGCCGGCCGACCTCGTGACCGGTGGGGATGATGCGGTGAGCGGCGGCACCGGCGTGCGCGAGCGCCTCATCGACGCGATCGACCGGAGCGCGCTCGGGCGGCTGCTCTTCGACTCGCCGATCAGCCTCCTCGGCTACCTCTATGCCACGGCCGTCGGTCTGGTCTGGGGCTTCCTCTGGAGCACCGGCCGGGTGGAGGTCCGCGACGGGCTCTTCGTCTTCCGCGGCATGCCCCGGCGCACCTTCGGCCGCGGAGGATCCTGCGTGGGCCGCTGCTACCTCACCGACGGCAACGTGAGCGACGACATCCTCGAGCACGAGGCCGTCCACAAGCGGCAGTGGCAGCGGTACGGGATGGTCTTCCCCCTGCTCTACCTGCTCTCGGGGCGCGACCCCCTGCGCAATCGTTTCGAGATCGAGGCCGGCCTCGAGAAAGGCGGATACCGGTGAGTGGAGCAGACGAGAGCACGAGCGAGCGCGAAAGCAAGGGCACGAGCGAGCGCGAAAGCAAGGGCACGAGCGAGCGCGAGGGCAAGGGCGCGAGCGAGCGCCCGCGCGAAGCCGCGCGCGCGACACCGCAGGGCAGCGATCCGGCGCGGCGGCGCACCATCGTCCTCACCGGAGCCAGCTCGGGCATCGGCCTCGTCGCGGCCGAGCAGCTGAGCGCGCTGGGCGCCGAGGTCGCGGTCGTCGGCCGCAACCCCGAGCGCACCCGCGCGATCGCCGAGAGGATCGGGGCGACGCCGTTCCTCGCCGACTTCGAGCGGCTCGACGACGTGCGCACGCTGGCCGCGGCGCTGCTCGACCGGTACGAGACCATCGACGTGCTCGCGAACAACGCCGGCGGTCTGAACCACGCCCGCGAGCTCACGGTCGACGGTCACGAGCGCACGATCCAGACCAACCACCTCGCGCCCTTCCTGCTGACGCACCTCCTCCGCCCCCGGCTGGAGGAGACGGCCGCCACCGGCCGCGAGGTGCGGATCGTGAACACGGCGAGCCTGGCGAACCGGTTCGGCAGACTCCGGCTCGACGACCTCGACTGGGAGCGCAGGCCCTGGCGCGGCGGGTGGCCGGCCTACGGAACGGCCAAGCTCGCGACCATCCTGTTCACGGTCGAGCTGGCGGAACGGCTCACCGGCACCGGGGTCACCGCGTACTCATTCCACCCCGGGACGATCGCGACCAACTTCGGACGGACGTCGCCGCTCATCCGCTTCGGCGCCCTGGTCACCCGCGGCAGCTACGGGGTGCCCGTGGCCGAGGGGGCCGCGCCGCTCATCCGGCTCGCCGCCGAGGCGCCGGTGCTTGCACCGAGCGGAACCTACTTCGATCGCCTGAAGGCGAACGGTGCGACGGCCGCGCAGGCCAAGGACGCTCAGCTCGGACGCGACCTCTGGGCGGTCACGCAGCAGTTGGTCGGTGCGAACGCTCCGGTGTGACGACCGCCTCCTGCGCCATCCCGACCGTGTCGACCAGCAGCTCCCGGGTCTCGCTCACGAGCGAGAAGCCACCGGTGATGATCGCGCGCGTCCCGCCCGGGCCATCGCACAGCATCTCCGCCGCCCACGCCTTGACAGCGCGGGATGCGGCCTCGCCACGGGCGCAGCGCTCACCGGTTCCCGGGCGCCCGGAGCGCGTGGCCCGGGTCAGCCAGGTGACCGTCATGCGGATCGGCGCCGCCAGCGACACGATCTGCTCGGCGTCGTCGACCTCGAGGAACACGCGCCCCCGCGCACAGAGCGGGAGCAGTGCCAGCTCCGCCTCGACGGCGGTCAGCGAGGTCTCGTCGCCCACGACGACGTACTGGACGCGGTCGTCGTGGTGCGCCGTCTCGGCGGTGTGGGTGGCGTGGTCGGGTCGGTGCATCTCGCTTTCGAGTATAGGTCAGGCTTACCTAACCTCCACACGGGGCCGCGACCTCGGAGCCGACGCTCAGGCGTCCCGCCCTTCCGCTGCCCCGCCGGCCGCGGGATGATCGACCCATGCGTCCCACGTCCGACTCCCCCGTCGCCCCGATGCTCGCCAAGGCCGTCCCGAAGGTCCCCGAACCGGACTCGGTCTCGGGCGGCCTGAGCTTCGAGCCGAAGTGGGACGGCTTCCGAGCCATCGTGTACGCCGAGGCCGGCTCCGACGGCGAGACCATCGGAGCGATCGAGATCGGCAGCCGCGGCTCCAAGACGCTCACCCGCTACTTCCCGGAGCTGGTCGAGGCGTTCCGTCGCATCCTTCCCGGGCCGTGCGTGCTGGACGGCGAGATCGTCGTCCCCACCGGCGAGCCCGGCCGGCAGCGACTCGACTGGGAGGCGCTCTCGCAGCGTATCCACCCCGCCGCGAGCCGGGTGAAGCTGCTCGCGGCCGAGACCCCGGCCACCTTCGTCGCCTTCGACCTCATCGCGCTCGGGGACGAGTCCTACCTCGACCGTCCCTTCGCCGACCGCCGCGCGGCGCTCGAGGCCTTCGCCGCCGACCTCCCCGCGCCACTGGCACTGACCCGGACGACCACCGACGTCGACCTCGCCCGCCGCTGGCTCGTAGAGTTCGAGGGCGCGGGCCTCGACGGCGTCGTCGCGAAGCCCCTGGCGGGCGCGTACACCCCGAACAAGCGGACGATGCTGAAGATCAAGCACCACCGCACGGCGGACGTCGTCGTCCTCGGCTACCGCATCCACGCCAGCGGACGCGGCGTCGGCTCCCTGCTGGTCGGCCTGTACGACGCCGACGGGAACCTCCGCAACATCGGTGGCGTCTCCGCCTTCAGCGACGCCACCCGCCTCGCCCTGATCGACGAGCTCGACCCGCTCGTCGAGCGCGACTCCTCCGGTGCCCCCGTCACCGGCGAGACCGACCGCAGCCGCTTCTCCTCCGGCAAGGATGTCTCCTTCGTCCGCCTGCGCCCCGAGCGCGTCCTGGAGGTGCGCTACGACCAGATGGAGGGCATGCGCTTCCGCCACACCGCCCAGTTCGAACGCTGGCGCCCCGACCGCGAAGCCCGCTCCTGCACCTTCGACCAGTTGGACCGCCCGGTCGCCTACGACCTGGGCGACGTGCTCACCTGACCCCGCCGCGCCGGTGGCCGTCGATGACGACCCTGGCGGCGCGCCCATGTGACGCCAGTCGGGCTCGGTATCCTGTCGATCGCCACCCGGGCAAGGCCGCCGCCGCGGCTGGTCGAACGAGAGCGGGAACGCGCTCGGCCCCCGCTCAGCCCTTCTTCGCCCGGCTGGGCTGCACGCGCGGTGGCTCGCCGGGCATCTTGGGGTAGTCGGGCGGGAAGGGCAGTTCGCCGAGACCGGAGTCGAGATCGCGCTGCCACCACTCCAGCAGGGCGTCGATCGTGCCGGGCTTGTCGCCGAGGTGCTCCCAGGGGTCGCCCACGGTGGACAGCCGGTCGGGAATGCTGCGGATGGTGAAGTCGCGCGGGTCCACGTCGGGCAGCTCGTCCCAGGTGACCGGCGTCGAGACCGGCGCATGGGCGAGGGCGCGCGGGCTGTAGGCGCCGGCCATGGTGCGGTCGCGGTTGGCCTGGTTGTAGTCGACGAAGATCTTCTCTCCGCGCTCCTCCTTCCACCAGGCGGTCGTGACCGTATCGGGCAGCCGACGTTCGAGCTCGCGGGCCGCCGCGATCACGGCGTGCCGGACGTCGAGGAACTCCCGGACCGGCTCGATCGGTGCGAAGACGTGGAGGCCGCGGTTGCCCGAGGTCTTCACGAACGCCTCCAATCCCGCCTCGCGGAGCACGGCGCGGAGTTCGATGGCGGCGGGCACGGCGTCGGCGAAACCGGTCCCTGGCTGCGGGTCGAGGTCGATCCGCAGCTGGTCCGGGTTGTCCGAGTCCTCGGCGCGGGAGGCCCAGGGGTGGAAGACGATCGTGTTCATCTGCGCCGCCCACACCGCCGCTGCCGGCTCGTCGATCACCAGCTGCGGGTGGGAGCGGGCGCTCGGGTAGACGACCGTGACCGAGCGGACGTAGTCCGGCACGCCGCGCGGCGGGTTCTTCGAGAAGAACTGTTCGCCGTCGATCCCGTCGGGGAACCGCTGGAGCGACACCGGGCGATCCCCGTTGGCGCGGACGAACGCGTCGCCCACCTCGACAAGGTACTCCGCGAGCTCCAGCTTGGTGATGCCCGGCTCGGGCCAGAGGACCCGCCCGGGACTCGAGATCCGGACCTCGCGGTCGCCGTGCGGACCCGGGACGGTGAGGACAACCGCGTCGCCTGCCATGCCACCACCGTACCGCCCGAACACCCGATGACCACGGTGTGAATTCCATGTGGGATGCGGCCCGCCGACCGGCGCCGCAGCGGAGTTGGGACAGAATGACTAGCGCGTCCGACCCGCCGCGCGCGGCCCGACCATGAGATGAGGTGCGTCCCCCTGAGGATCGTCAGCTACAACCTCCGCAAGCACGCGGCCGGGCACGAGCTCGCGGACATCGCCCTGAACCACGACGTCGACGCCCTCTGCCTGCAGGAAGCCGACACCGACGTCCTCCCGGAACGCCTCCACCACCTCTCCCTCGCGGACGCCACCCGTGCCAACCGGCTGGGCCTCGCCGTCTACGTGCGCGACGACCGCTACGAGATCCTCCACACGCAGGTGTTCGCCGTCCACAAGTCGCTCCACGACCGTGTGCTCGCCCCGGCCCACGAGCGGCTCCTCGCCGTGCACCTGCGCGACCGCGACACCGGAGAGAACGTCCTCGTCGGATCGTTCCACGCTGCCCCCCTCACCGCCTCCAACTCGCTGCGCCGCAAGCAGATCGCCGCCGCACACGAGGGGATGCGCTCCCTCGCCCCCGGCACACCCGCGATCATGGTCGGCGACTTCAACTACCCCTGGTTCATCAACGGCCTCGAGCGCCGCCTGACGACCAACGGCTACTCGCTGAAGCGCAGCACCGAACCGACGTACCTGCGCTACAAGTTCTTCACCGGCTACTTCGACTTCGTCACCTCCACCGGCTTCGAGATCGAACGCGTCGACGTGCTCCCCGCCGGAGCCTCCGACCACCGCGCCATCAGCCTCGAGGCCGAGCGCGCCGCCTGAGCGCCACGCGGGTCATCCGCCCGCGCCCGTCCGCCACCACCGCGCAAGTCCGCCACCGCACCCGACCGCCACCGCCCTACCCCGCCGTCGAACCCCCGTCATCCTCTTCCCTGCGCACGACCTTCCCCTCTGTCTCCACCGCCCGCAGCAACGGCCGCGGCGGGCGCCCCGCGCCGGCCGTCCTGTCGCCGCG
>JAEWDJ010000451.1 GCA_023390155.1 Actinomycetes bacterium
GCCTGGACCGCCTCGGCGCCCAGTTCGAGCTCGTGCCGGCCACCTTCGGCGGCGACACGGTCGCGCTGGGGTCGGCGCTCATGCCGATCAGGGCGCTCATCGACGCGCCGCGGGCGGAGCTGGCGGCCGGCTGACCGCGCCGGGCTTGTCTCGTGCGGGACCGGCACGGCGCCTCCTTTCGACAAATGTCGGGACGTGTCGAGTCAGCTGACTCGCCCTGACCGCCGCGGCCCGTGGCAGGCTCGGGGGAGACGACGCGCGGCGGGACGACGCCGTGCGGGACCACGCGAGAGGCAGGCGCATGACGGAACGCATCCCGGACGGCACGATCGACACCACCATCCCGCCCACGGGGCCCGGCTGCGTCGAGTGCGAGGCGGAGGGGAGCTGGTGGTTCCACCTGCGCCGCTGCGCGGTGTGCGGCCACATCGGATGCTGCGACCAGTCCGTCGGCGCCCACGCGACGGCGCACGCCACGGCCACCGGGCACCGCTGGCTGCGCAGCTACGAGCCGGGCGAGGACTGGTTCTGGGACTACGCCACCGGCGACGACGCCATCGGCCCGGTGCTCGCGCCTCCCCTCCACCACCCGCTCGACCAGCCGACGCCCGGCCCGGCCGGCCGCGTCCCGGCCGGCTGGCAGTACAAGCTGCGCCAGGCGGGGGAGTGACGGTGGCCGGCACCGCCTGGCCGTCGCTCGAGGTCGACGCCTGGACACCCACCCGCGAGACCCTCCACATGTGGCTGCAGATCGTGGGCAAGCTCCGGATGGTGGGCTCGCCCTTCGTCAACCACTGGTGGCACGTGACCTTCGCGCTGAGCGCGCGCGGCGTCACCACCGGCGCCATCCCGCTCGACGGCCGCATCCTCGACATCGAGTTCGACTTCGTCGACCACCGCCTCGTGCTCCGCACCAGCGACGGCGGCCACGAGCGCTTCGCCCTCGCCCCGATGACCGTCGCCGCGTTCTACCGCCTCACCCTCGACGCCCTGGCCCGCCTCGGCGTCGAGCTCGAGATCCACGCGACCCCCAACGAGGTCGTGCCCGCCATCCCGTTCGCCGACGACGAGGAGCACCGCTCCTACGAGCCCGAGCAGGTGCACGCCTTCTGGCAGCAGCTCGTCCGCGCCGACGGCGTGCTCCGCATCCTCCGCTCCGAGTTCCGCGGCAAGGCCAGCCCCGTCCACCTCTTCTGGGGCGCCCTCGACATCGCCACCACCCGCTTCTCCGGCCGCCCCGCCCCGCTCCACCCCGGCGGCGTCCCCAACTGCCCCGACCGCGTCATGGTGGAGGGCTACAGCGACGAGATCAGCAGCTCCGGCTTCTGGCCCGGCGGCGGCCGCGAGGGCGCCTTCTACTCCTACGCCTACCCGGAGCCCGCCGGATACGCCGACTCGCCCGTCCCGGAGGGCGCCTACTACGACCACGAGCTGCGGGAGTTCCTGCTGCCGTACGAGGCCGTGCGCGCGGCCGAGGACCCGACGGCGCTGGCCCTGGAGTTCCTGCGGGCCACGTCGGCGTCGGCGGCTCGGCTGGGGGAGTGGCCGGCGGAGGGGTGACACGCCGGTGGGAGTGCCCTTCCGTGTCCTTCGCGGTCCAGCCCTGATCCCGCCCGGACCGCCGCCGGCGGCCCTCATCCGGCCTGGAATCTCGCGCTGATCAGCGGGAAATCAGGCCGGTGGGAAGCTGCCGTCACGCCCCGCACCCGGCGCCCGATGTCGGTGGTCACCCCTAAAATGGGGTGCAAGCGAAAAAACTCCCAAAACACTACATCTAGTGGAATGACAATCGTGTCATTAGGGTTATATAGTGGGTGAACACCGCGAGGCGCGGTGGAAAACGAGACTTCAGGGGAGGCCATCATGGACTACGAAAACGACAGCGTTGGCGGCTACGCGGTTCCCGTCGACCCGATGGACCTGCTGCAGTGCGACAGCTGCCAGTAGGCGCCGACCACACGTAAGAGGGAACCCCGACCAGGCGGTCGGGGTTCTCTTTTTTCGTGTCCCCGTAGAATCGACGGGTGCCAGTGAATCCAGCTCTTCAGGGCCGCGCGTTCCCGCCGACCGCCCCGTATCTCGTGGGCCGGGAGAAGGTGCGCGAGTTCGCCCGCGCGGTGTTCGCGACCGACCCCGCCTCGTACGACCTCGACGCGGCGCGCGCCGCCGGTCACGCCGACCTCGTCGCCCCGCCCACGTTCTCGATCGTGGTGCAGCAGCTCTCGCTCGATCAGCTGCTGGCCGACCCGGAGGCGGACATCGACTTCAGCCGCGTCGTCCACGGCGACCAGCGCTTCACGTTCTCGCGCCCGATCGTCGCCGGCGACGAGCTCACCGGCACCCTCACGGTCACCGCCGTGAAGTCGCTCGGCGCCCACTCCATGGTCACCGCCGAGACCGAGATCGTGGACGCCGAGGGCGCGCACGTGGTGACCTCCACCTCCACCCTGGTCGTTCGAGGGGACGAGTGATGAGCCAGCAGACCGCCGCAACCCCCGCTTTCGAGTCGCTCGCCGTCGGCGACGTGATCGCCGAGCGCAGCTACGAGCTCAGGCGCGACTCCCTCGTCCGTTACGCGGGCGCGTCGGGAGACTTCAACTCCATCCACTACCGCGACGACATCGCCACGGCGGTCGGTCTCCCGGGCGTCATCGCGCACGGGATGCTCACCATGGGCCTCTCCGTGCAGCCCGTGGTCGAGTGGGCCGGCGACGCCGGCCGCGTCGCCGATTACCAGGTGCGTTTCACCCGCCCGATCGTGGTCGACCCCGAGACCGGTGCGACCGTCTCGGTGTCCGCCAAGGTCGGCCAGCTCGACGCGGAGTCGCGGGTCGCCCGCATCGACCTGACCACCACCTTCAACGGCGAGACCGTGCTCGGCAAGGCGCAGGTGCGGGTCTCCCTGGCATGACGGACGCCCAGCAGTCCGCGGCGCCCGGGGACTCCCTCGCGCTCTCCGAGCTGACGACGATGCGCGTCGGCGGGGTGCCCGCGCGGCTCATCGCACCCGCCGACCGCGACGCGCTCGTCGCCGCCGCCCTGGACGTCTGGGCGACCGGCGACGACTGGCTCCTCCTCGGCGGCGGATCGAACACGATCGCGGCGGACGACGGGTTCGACGGAACGGTCATCCGCATCGTCACGCGCGGCGTGGAGCGCCTTCCGGCACCCGAGGGCCGCGTCCGGCTGCGCGTGCAGGCGGGCGAACCGTGGGACGACCTGGTCGCCCTCGCCGTGCGCAACGGCTGGGCGGGCATCGAGGGGCTCTCCGGCGTCCCCGGCTCGACCGGTGCCGCCCCCGTGCAGAACATCGGCGCCTACGGCCAGGAGATGGAGTCGTCCCTCGTGGCCGTGGAGTTCCTCGACTACGAGAGCGGGGAGGTCCGCACCCTCACGAAGGCGGAGCTCGGCCTCGGCTACCGGATGTCGGTCCTCAAGGGCGGGCTGCAGGGCATCGTCCTCTCCGTCGACCTCGAGCTCGCGGACAACACCGTCCCGGGCGGAGTCGGTGCGCCGCTCAGCGCCCCCGTCGCCTACGCCCAGCTCGCCGACGCACTCGGCGTCAGCCTGGGCTCCCGCGTCTCGATCGCCGAGCTGCGCCGCACCGTCCTCGCGCTGCGGTCCTCCAAGGGCATGGTCCTCGACCCGGCCGATCCGGACTCCGTCAGCGCCGGCAGTTTCTTCACCAACCCGATCGTCTCCGAGTCGTTCGCCCGCTCGCTGCCGTCCGCGGCGCCGCGCTGGCCGGTCACCCCGCCCGAGCCCGATGCCGTCATCGGCCTCCCGCCGGGCGGCGTCCACCCGCTCGACATCCCCCCGCTCGCGGACGGCGCCTACGACGTCAAGCTCTCGGCCGCCTGGCTCATCGAGAACGCGGGCATCCGCCGCGGGTTCAGCCTCCCCGGATCGGGTGCGGCGATCTCGTCCAAGCACACCCTCGCGATCGTGAACCGCGGGGGAGCGACGGCGCAGGACGTCGTCCAGCTCGCCTCCTTCATCCAGGCCCGCGTCCAGTCGGACTTCGGCGTGCTCCTCCGGCCCGAGCCGGTGCTCGTCGGCCTCGTGCTCTGACGACGGCGCCCGTGGGGAGGGGCGGCGCCGCTGGCGGCGATCGCTCGGTTCTCTCTGAGAACATTCACACGCACCGACCGTAGGCTGACGCCCGTACGGCGCACCCCGAGAGCCGTCGAACGAAGGGGCACGACCATGGGATTCCTCGACCGCCTTTTCGGACGCGAAGAACCGCGTCCGCCGCAGCAGGCCCCGTACCAGCAGGCGCCGTACCAGCAGGTACCCGCACAGCCGGTGCCGCAGTACAGCGCGGCAGGCACGGCCGGTGCCGGCGGCTCCGCTGGTGCGGGTTCTGCGCCGCAGTCCGGGCAGGGCGGCCGCAGCGAGGACGAGATCGCGGTCGAGCGCTACCGCTACCTGCTCCGCACGGCTCCGCCGGAGACCATCGAGCAGGTGCACGAAGAGGCGTTCGCCAAGCTCAGCCCGGACCAGCGCCGCCTCCTGTTCCAGCAGCTCAGCGAGAACGCGCCCGCCGGCGAGCAGCCGCGCGGCGACGACCCGCGCTCGCTCGCGCAGGCGGCCACCCGCTCCGAGCTGCGCCAGCCCGGCACCCTCGAGCGCTCGCTCGGCGGCCGCGCCGGTGGCGGCATCGGTTTCGGCGGCATGTTCGCGAGCTCGCTGCTCGGAAGCGTCGCCGGGTACGTGATCGGCTCGGCGCTCGTGAGCGCCTTCCTCCCGTCCCCGACCGACAACCAGGCCGACGCCAACGCCGACGGCGGCGACAACGCGGACAACGGTGACGGCGGCTCGGGTGACGGCGGCTCGGGTGACGGCGGCTCCGGCGATGCCGGAACGACCGAAGCCGCCGGAGCGGACACCGCCGGCGCCGATGGCGGTGGCTGGGGCGACTCGGGCGACGCGGGCGGCGGTTGGGGCGACGG
>JAEWDJ010000476.1 GCA_023390155.1 Actinomycetes bacterium
GGTACACGATCGCCACGTCGGCGCCCTCGCGCGCGAACGCGATTGCGGCGGCGGCGCCGATGCCGGAGTCGCCGCCGGTGACGAGCGCCTTGCGGTCGGTGAGGCGGCCGCTGCCGACGTAGCTGGACTCGCCGTGGTCGGCGGGCGGGTCGAGCTCGCTGTCGCGGCCGGGCTCCGGCACCTGGTCCTTCGGCGGGGTGATGTGGGGGTAGCGGTCGACGGGGTTGTCGAAAGTGAACTGGTTCTCAGGCATGACCCCAACGAACCACCGACCCGCGCCGTTGCCCACGGGGATGCGCGGCGGCACGGGGCGGGGTATCGTGCGTCAGTCGCCGTCGATCTGCTCGAGCAGGCCCTTGCTCGCCCGCGCGATCTCGTCGTGGTCGTTCTGCGCCGCCCGGCTCTCGAGCGAGATCACCGCGCAGCGGTGCACGCGGGCGAAGTCGCCGTAGGGGAAGCTGTAGCGCCCCTTGGTCTCCGCGGAGGCGTCGGGATCCTCGCCGAGGTGCCAGAGGGCGTACTCGTCCCAGCCGTGCTTCTCGATGAACGCGTTCTCGTCCGCGGCGCTCGGGGCATGCTCGCTCCAGTCGTCGCGCTCGTCACGCGCGAACCGGCTCGCGTCGACGAGCTCGCGCGCGTGGTCGAGCGCCGCGCGGTTCAGCTTCACTGTCATGATGGTCCCCTTTCGGCACCGATCGAATCCCGCTGTCCGCCGGCGCGCAAGGGGTGGCGCGGAGGCGGGCGGCTCTACACCAGAAGCGCTTCTCCGAGAAGCGCTTCTCGAAGAACCGCTTCGGACCTACGGTCGTGGCGACCGGGGGCGAACCCCGCGGTCGAGACCTGTGAAGGACCCGCCATGACCACGCTCACCGCACGCCGGCGGCGGAACGACGCCGCGATCCGGCCCGACCCGGGCCGCGCGTCCGCGCCGCGCAAGAAGCACCGCTACGACCGGCGCGAGACCATCGCCGCCTACCTCTTCATCAGCCCCTGGATCATCGGCTTCCTGGTCTTCACCCTCGGGGCCATGACCTACAGCCTGGTGATCTCGTTCAGCCGCTACAACCTGGCGACCAACAGCGCGACGCCCGCCGGCTTCGACAACTACGCGCAGCTCTTCGAAGACCCGAAGGTGGCGCTCTCGCTCGGAAACACTCTCTTCTACGCGGTGCTCGCGGTGCCGCTGGAGATCGTCTTCGCCCTGCTGCTGGCTCTGCTGCTCGCGCGGGTCGGCCGCGGCGCCGGGGTGTTCCGCACCCTGTACTACCTGCCGAAGATGACGCCGGCGGTCGCGACCGCCTCGGTGTTCCTGCTGCTCCTGAACGGCAACAGCGGAGCGATCAACCGCTTCCTCGCGGTGTTCGGCATCCAGGGCCCGCAGTGGCTCATCGACCCGGCGTGGGTGAAGCCGTCGATCGTGCTGATGACGCTGTGGGGCGTCAGTGGCACGATGGTGATCTTCCTCGCCGCGCTGAAGAACGTGCCCCGCGACCTGTACGAGGTCGCCTCCCTCGACGGGGCGGGACCGGTGCGGCAGTTCTTCACCATCACGGTGCCGCTGATCTCGCCCGCCATCTTCTTCAACGTGATCGTGCTGACGATCGCGGCGCTGCAGGTGTTCGACCAGGCGTACCTGCTGTTCTGGCGCGACCAGACCAACGCGTCGCCCGAGTCGTCGCTCTTCTACGGCGTCTATCTCTTCCAGCAGGCGTTCCGGCAGTTCGACTTCGGGTTCGCCGCCGCCATGGCGTGGCTGCTGTTCGTCATCATCCTGCTCATCACGCTCGTGCAGGTGAAGGTCAGCAACCGGCTCGTCTTCTACGAGGGGGACCGATGAGCACTCAGACCACACCGGCGGCGACCACGGCCGCCCAGTCCGCTCCCGCCGCCCAGGCCGTCACGGGCCGGCTCGCCGAAGGGGGCGCCACCCGCCGGGACCGCCGCCAGCGCCGACCGCTGCCCGTCGTCGGGCGGGTGATCCTGTGGATCGTGCTCGCCGGCTTCGCGCTGCTGTTCCTCTACCCGTTCGCGTGGCTGCTGGCGGCGAGCTTCAAGCCGCGCGAGCAGGTCTTCGACAACGCGCTCTGGCCGGCGACCTTCTCCCCGCAGAACTACGTGGAGGTGTGGGAGAAGCTGCCGCTGCTCGCCTGGATCGGCAACTCCGTCATCATCGCGCTGCTCGCCGCCGCCCTGGTCGCGATCTCCAGCTCGGTGGTGGCGTTCGGGTTCGCCTACTTCCGGTTCCCGGGCCGCACCTTCCTGTTCGGGCTCATCCTGGCGACGATGATGCTGCCGGGCGCGGTCACCATGGTGCCGCAGTACCTGATTTGGAAGGACCTCGGCCTGGTCGGCACCTGGGTGCCGCTATTCGGGATGAACCTGTTCGGCTCGGCCTTCTACATCTTCCTGCAACGCCAGTTCTTCCTCGGCCTGCCGCGCGAGCTGTTCGAGGCGGCCCGGATCGACGGCGCCGGCTACTGGAAGCTGTTCACCCGCATCGCGATGCCGCTCAGCATCCCGTCGTTCATCATCGTCTTCCTGTTCGAGTTCCAGGCCAGCTGGAACAACCTCCAGGCCGCGCTGATCTACCTGAACGCCGGGAGCGTCGACGGCTTCACCGTGCCGCTCGGCATCTCCTACGCGATGACCACCTTCAGCCCGACGAACGGCGGCCACGGCGACTACCAGTACGTGATGGTCGCGAGCCTCGTCGTGACCCTCCCGATGCTGCTGCTCTTCGCGTTCGGGCAGCGGTACTTCATCGAGGGGATCGCGACGCAGGGCCGGAAGGGCTGAGCCCGGCCTCCGGCGTCATCTCCTCAGCCCTCCCAGCCCTCGAGCACGATCTTGCCGACCGCGCGTCCCGTCTCCACCGCGGCGTGCGCGGCACGCAGGCCGTCCGCCGAGATCGGCCCGTGGTTCTCGGTCACGGTCGGGCGCACGGCACCCGATTCGACCAGCGCGGACACCTCGTCGAGGATCCAGCGCTGGTGCTGCGAGTGCGGGAGGTGGAGGGGATCGGTGAACATGAGCTCCCACAGCCAGCCGATGCTCTTCCCCTTGAGCGGCGCGACATCGCGCGGGCCGTCGTCGATGGCGACGATACGGCCGAACGGCTGGACCAGCTGCGCGTAGAGCCGCTCCTGGTGCTGCGAGTGGGCGGTGAACAGCCAGCGGACGCCGCTCGGCGCCAGGTCGCGCACCTGCGCGGCCAGGTCTCCGCGGTGGTCAACGACCTCGTGCGCGCCCATCGACCGCACCCAGTCGGCGTTGGCGGCGCCGGCCGTCCCGATCAGCCGCACCTTCGGAGCGCGGGCGCGGACCAGCTGCAGGAGCACCGAGCCGACGCCTCCGCTGGCGCCGATCACCAGGAGGTCGCCCTCCGAGCCCTCCTCGATGCCGAGC
>JAEWDJ010000494.1 GCA_023390155.1 Actinomycetes bacterium
ACGTGCTCGGGATCACCGTGCTGACCGGCGTCGGCAGCATCCTCCTCCACGGCGTCCTCGCCCCTCTCCTTCTCCGCCGCCTCCCCGTTCCCCCCGCCGCCCCTCCTGCCCCTCCCGCCCCCGCTGACCCCTCCCGCCCCTCCACCGCCCCCTCGAAGTTCACGTAGTGGTCGCTAAAACGCGCGGATGACCGCAACGACGTGAACTTCGGCGGCCCGGACCGGCGGGAACGGCGATGGCCGCCGCCCCGGGTGGGGCGACGGCCATGCGTGGGTCGCGGCGGCTACTCGCCAGCGGTCGCGCGCGGGCGCTGGGCGCGCAGGGAGGCGGTGTCCGCCCCCGGCTCGATCAGCGCGCCGACCTCGGCGGCCGCGCGGCTGGCGAGGATGCCGACATCCTCGTTCTCCTCCTCCTCGCGGGCGGCTGCGTCCTTCGCGGCCTTCTCGTCGGCCGCCTCCTGCAGCGCCGACTTGGCGCGCAGCGGCGGGGTCTTGAAGAACCAGGTGAGCACGAAGGCGATGAGCACGACGATCAGCGCCACCCAGTAGACCTGCACGGCCGAGGCGTTGAAGCCCTGGAGGAACGGCTTCGCGAGGCGCGGGTCGGCGCCGTTCAGGAACGACGTGTCGTCGAGGCTTCCGCCGCTCGCGGCGGATCCGCCGTCCTTCAGCTTCGACTCGATCGTCGGGGCGACCTGGTCGGCGACCGCCTGGCGCTGGTCGGGGTTCGAGAAGTCGATCGGCTCGGCCGGCACCTTGGTCTCGGCGACGTCCTGCGGGACGCCCTGGGCGACCAACTGCTCGACGCCCTTCGCGTGGGCGGCGGCCTGGGCCTCCTTCACCACCGGCTCGGTGAACTTGTTGTACATCGCGTCCATGATCGCCTTGTTCTCGGGGGCGGTCGCGACGGCCGGGTCGAGGGCGGCGTTGAGGGCGCTGTTCAGCGTCGCCGTCTCCTCCAGCGAGCCCTTGATGTTCGCGGGCATCACGGTGAAGAGCAGCGACAGCAGCACGGCGGTGCCGAGCGTTCCACCGATCTGGCGGAAGAACGTGGAGGCGGAGGTCGCCACGCCCATGTCGCGCAGGCCGACCGAGTTCTGGCTGGCGATGGTGAGCGTCTGCATCAGCTGGCCGAGGCCCAGGCCGATGAGCAGCATGGCGCCGGCGATGAACCAGTACGAGCTGTCGTACTTGAGGAAGGTCAGGTAGAAGAAGCCGCCGCTCAGCAGCGCGGTGCCGATGATCGGGAACTGGCGGTAGTGGCCGGTGCGCGCGATGATCTGGCCCGACGCGATCGACGAGATCATCAGGCCGAGGATCATCGGGAGCATCTGCAGGCCCGACTCGGTCGGGGTCGCGCCGAGCACCAGCTGCAGGTACAGCGGGAGGGTCAGCATGGCGCCGAACATCCCGAAGCCGACGAACACGCCGATGATGGTGGCCATCGAGAAGGTGTTGGAGCGGAAGAGCTTCAGCGGGATGAGCGCATCGTCCTTCATCCGCATCTCGATGAGGATGAAGGCGAGGATTCCGACCGCGCCGATCACGTAGCAGGCGATGGCGCCGACGCTGTCCCAGCCCCAGTCGCGGCCCTCTTCGGCGACCAGCAGGAGCGGCACGAGGGCGACGACCACGGCGGTGGCGCCCCACCAGTCGATGCGCGCGTCGCCCCGCGGGCGCTTCGGCAGGTGCAGGAAGCGCAGCACGATCGCGAGGGCGATGAGGCCGATCGGCACGTTGATGAGGAACACCCAGCGCCAGCCGGCGATGCCGAGGATCTGGTCGGCGCCGGCGAAGAGGCCGCCGACGAGCGGGCCGATGAGGCTCGAGATGCCGAACACGGCGAGGAAGTAGCCCTGGTACTTGGCGCGCTCGCGCGGCGCCAGCATGTCGCCCATGATGGCGAGCGGCATCGACATGAGACCGCCGGCGCCGAGGCCCTGGATGGCGCGGAAGGCCGCGAGCTCGATCATCGAGGTCGAGAAGGTGGCGAGGATCGAGCCGACGACGAAGATGGCGATCGCCAGGATGAACAGCGGGCGGCGGCCGAAGATGTCGGAGAGCTTGCCGTAGATCGGCGTCGAGATGGTCGACACGATGAGGTACGCGGTGGTCACCCACGCCTGCTGGCTCAGACCGTGCAGGTCGTCGCCGATCGTGCGGATGGCCGTGCCGACGACCGTCTGGTCGAGGGCCGACAGGAACATGCCGGCCATGAGACCGAAGATCACGAAGAGGATCTGCCGGTGCGACATGATCGGCTGGGGTGCGGCCTGGGCCGCGGGGGCAGTGCTTGACATTGAGCTCCGAGTCGAGAGTCGATCGGGGACGCCCGGCGCTCGGGCGTCACACCGGTGTGAAGTGTCGTGAAAGATTTTTGCGGAGAGTGCAAAGTTACACCCGGTGCGCGTCTTTCAGCAACGCGACGGGAGGCTCCCGGCCGACGTTCGCCACGGGCGAACCCGGAGCGCGGATCCGCGGAACCGCGCGGATCGTGACGCGCAGAACCGGGGAGGATGGCCCCCGTCCAGGTGTCGCATAGAAAGCAGGCGTACCGTGGGAGACACCCGAACCCGTCACCCTCCGAATCCCCTCCGAAGGCCGTATGAGTTCTCTCATCTCCCCCCGCCGTCCCTCCCTCCGCCTCGCCTCCGCCGTCGCCGTCGTCGCCTCCGCCGCCCTGCTGTTCACGGGCTGCGCCGGTGAGCCGTCGCCCGCGACCAAGGCGCTGGTCGGCGCGTCCGCCGCCGCCGCGCCGAAGGCGGCCAGCATCGCCGCCGTCGAGCCCGCCGCGGGCAGCGTCTCCGGCGGCACCGTCACGCTGACCGGCTCCAACCTCGAGAACGTCGGCAGCGTCCAGATCGGCGGCCAGCCCGCCGCGGTCACCGCCGCCTCCGCGGGCAAGGTCGTCGTCGCCGTGCCCGCGTCGCAGAGCTTCCAGGCGGGCGCCGTGCCGATCGCCGTCACCGACAAGTCGGGCAAGGCCGTCGCCACCGACGGCAAGACGTACGACTACCAGGTGCAGACGCCGGTCGACAAGCAGCTCGCCTACGCCATGACGTACTGGAAGAACTACAACTCGGCCGAGTGGGGCGACCTCAACTCCGTCGGCGGCGACTGCGCCAACTTCGTCAGCCAGACCCTCATCGCCCGCGGCTGGACGATGAACGACGACTGGTACAACAAGGACGCGGCGGCCGACTGGAGCCCCGCCTGGGGCTACGTGCCCTCGATGGACGCCTACTTCCGTGAGAACGCCGCCTCCCTCGGTCTCACCGAGTACTCGTTCGACCAGCGCGACAAGATCAAGGTCGGCGACATCGTGATGTTCGACTGGAACGACAACGACTCGCTCGACCACGTGCAGATCGTCTCGGCCGTCGAGAACGTGAACGGGCAGATCAAGATCAAGATGGTCGGCCACAACGAGGACAGCGACTACCGCGACCTCGACGAGGCGATCACCGTCGACCACCCGGGCGGCATCGGCCACTTCTGGAGCCTGTCGAAGTAGCCGCACCCGTGCACGCGCGCGGTCACCCGGACGGGCTATGCTCAGCCCGTGACCTCGGGGGGAGCCCGTCTGCGGGCGACGACGCTGGGCGCTGCCCTCGTCGGCGGCGCGCTGGCGATCCTCGTCGCGCTCGGTGGATGCGCGGCCGACCCGGCCGCCCAGGCCGGTGGCGGCTCGACCCACCATCGACCGCAGCACACCGGCCGGCCGACGCCTGACGTGACCCCGCATCCCCGCCCGACGCCCTCCACACCGCCGACCCCGGCCGGCGTGGGATTCGACGCGACCGCGAAATCGGTGGACGACCCGGCGAGCACCTGGGTCGTCGTGAACAAGTCGCGGGCGCTGCAGCCCATCTCGTACGCCCCGGCCGACCTGGTCTATCCCGAGGTGGCGTACGTCAACCGCCAGCCGATGCGGGCGGAGGTCGCCGACGCCCTCGTCGCGATGTTCCGCGCGGGCAAGCAGGAGGCCGGCCTCGACTTCTCGGTGCAGAGCGCCTACCGGTCGTTCGACTCCCAGACCCGCGTCTACGACGACGACGTCGCCCGCAACGGCCAGGCGTTCGCCGACACCGACACCGCTCGGCCGGGCCACAGCGAGCACCAGACCGGCCTCGCCGTCGACATCAGCGCCGTGCCCGCCGCGTGCTCGCTCGACGCCTGCTTCGGCGACACCCCGCAGGGTAAGTGGCTCGCCGCCAACGCCTGGCGGTTCGGCTTCCTGCTGCGCTACCCGGCCGACAAGGTGGCCGTCACGGGCTTCGCCTTCGAGCCGTGGCACTTCCGGTACATCGGCGTCCCCCTGGCGACGCACCTCCACACGATCGGCGTGACGACGCTCGAGGAGTTCTTCCACTGCGCCGGCGGCACCGAGTACCACTGAGCCGGCGGTCGCGGGCCGCCCGGGAATCCGCTGGGCCCGCCTGATCCGAACCCCTCTCGGTAGGCTGGACGGACCTGACGACGGGAGGCGGGATGACCATCGAGGCGGCACCGGAGACGGCAGCGGCGCCGGAGGCGGAGCAGCGCAGGCAGCGCGCGATCGAGGCCCTGGAGATCCTCGACACCGCCCCCGAGGACCGGTTCGACCGCATCACCCGCATGGCGCAACAGCTCTTCGCTGTGCCGATGGTGAGCATCACGCTGCTCGACGACGACCGCCAATGGCGCAAGTCGCACGTCGGCCTCACCCGGGAGGCGCCCCGCGCCGACTCCTTCTGCGACCTGACCGTGCGCACCGACGCCCCGGTCATCATCGGCGACACCACCGCGGACGAGCGCTACCGCGACAACCCCTTCGTGGCCGGCGACCCGCACCTGCGGTTCTACGCGGGCGAGCCCATCCACGCGCCCGGCGGCGAGGCCGTCGGCACGCTCTGCGTGGTCGACACCGAGCCGCGCACGCTCGACGCCGGTCAGCTGCGCCTCCTGCGCGACCTGGCCGACTGGGTGCAGGCCGAGCTCGACCGCGACGAGGAGCTGGACCGCACGGCCGTCGTGCAGCGGGCGCTGCTGCCGCGCCGAAAGCCCACCGCCCGCGGCTTCGACGTCGCGGCCGCCTGCGAGCCGGGGGAGCGCATCGCCGGCGACTTCTACGACTGGTACGACAGCGAGGGCGGCTTCACCGTCACCGTGGGCGACGTGGTCGGCACAGGCAGCCCGATCGCGGTCATCGCGGCCTCCGTGCGCGCCGCGCTGCGCAGCGCCACGGCGTTCGCACCGCTCGAGCCCGCCGTCGCCGAGGCGTCGCGCATGGTCGAGGAGGAGCTCGACCGGCTCGCGGCCTACACCTCCGTCTTCCACGCCCGCGTCGATGCCGACGGCCTCGTTCGCTACGTCGACGCGGGCCACGGGCTCGCCTTCCTCGTGCGCCGCACGGGCGACCTCGAGCGGCTCGAGACCTCCACCCTCCCGCTCGGAATCGCCGGCGACCGTCCCGAGCGGACGGTCGCGCTCGCCGAAGGGGAGGCGCTGCTGGTCGTCAGCGACGCCGTCTTCGACGCGGTCGGCGGCGGGGCCGGGCTGGGCGTGCTGCAGTCGCGCGTGCGCGGCGCGGCGACCTCGGCCGGCGCGGTCTCCCGC
>JAEWDJ010000018.1 GCA_023390155.1 Actinomycetes bacterium
GCCTACGCCTCGCGGCCCGGCGAGACCCCGCACGCGGAGCCGGGCGAGGAGTACCCGCCGCTTCCTCCGCGGGATCGCCCCGGATTCGACCACCTCGTCGTGCTCATGTACGAGAACCGGTCGTTCGACAACCTCCTGGGCTGGCTCTACGACGAGAAGACGCTCCCCGAGGGCAAGCGGTTCGAGGGCCTGGCCTTCGGCGACCACCGCAACCCCGACCCGAACGGCGGCCCGGACATCCCCGCGCACGCCTACCAGGGCACCACCGACTTCGTGATGCGCCAGCCCTCGCCCGACCCCGGGGAGGTGTACCCGCACGTCAACACGCAGCTGTTCGGGATCGTCGACCCGCCGTCGAACGCCGATGCCCTCGTCACGGACATGCTCCCGCCCTACAACGCGCCGCAGCCCGGCCAGCGGCCGACGATGGACGGGTTCGTGCGCGACTACATCGGCGTGCTGCGCAAAGACACCGGCGAGGAGCCGGCGGTGGACGACTACCGCCGGATCATGGGCTCCTTCACGCCCGACATGCTCCCGGTCTTCTCCACCCTGGCGCGGCAGTTCGCCGTCTACGACGACTGGCACTGCGCCGTGCCGTCGCAGACCTTCTGCAATCGCTCGTTCTTCCACGCCTCCACCTCGCACGGGTACGTCGACAACGCCGGCGAGGGCGGCCTCCGCAAGTGGTTCGACCCGGCGAACGACGCCCCCACGATCTTCAACCGGCTGGAGGAGGCGGGGCGCACCTGGCGCGTCTACTACGACGATCGCCAGCTGATCTCGCTGACCGGGTTCATCCACGCGCCCGTGCTCGAGCCCTACTGGCGCACCAACTTCCGGACGATGTCGCACTTCTACAAGGACGTCGCCGAGGGCACGCTGCCCGACTACGCGTTCGTGGAGCCGCGCCTCCTGTACGACCACAACGACATGCACCCCCCGGGCGGCCCGATGCGCGAGGAGGAGGTCGCGGGCGAGGTCGTCGTCGGCGGCGCGATCTCCGACGTGCGCGCGGGGGACCTCCTGCTCCACCAGGTGTACTCGGCCATCCGCTCGTCGCGCAGCGCCAAGGGCTCGAATGCGCTCAACACGATGCTGCTGGTCACGTTCGACGAGCACGGCGGCACCTACGACCACGTGCCGCCCGGGCCGGCGACCCCGCCCGACCAGAGCGGCCCGGGGGAGAACGGGTTCCTGTTCGACCGGCTCGGGCTGCGCGTGCCCGCCATCGCGATCTCGGCCTACACGGCACGCGGCTCCATCCTCCACGAGGAGATGCACCACTCCGCCGTCGTGGCCACGCTCTGCGAGAAGTACCGCCTCGACCCCCTGACGGAACGCGACCGCGGCGCGCGCACCCTGCGCGATGCGATCAACCTCTCCACCCCGCGCCAGCCGGGCACCTGGCCGGACACGCACCCGCAGTACCTGCCGGCCAACCCCGAGGCCGACGCCCCGGCGCCCGGCGACCAGGACCGGCCGCTCAGCCCGCCCGGCGTCGGCCTGGTCGGCCTGCTCACCGCGCGCTACGGCCGGCCGGGGGAGACCGTCCCGCAGACCTACCAGGAGGCGTACGACGCCGTCCACCGGCTCGGCCTCGGGCTCTTCGGCGAGCAATAGAATCGTTACGGACCGCCGGGCACACCCGCGGCGCCTCAATTCACCACCACCCACGGAGACGCATGTCTGAAATCAGCGCAGAACAAGTCGCGCACCTGGCGAACCTCGCCAGGATCGACCTCAGCCAGGAAGAGATCGAGAGCCTCACGAGCGAGCTCGGCCAGATCGTGGAGTCGGTCGCGAAGGTGCAGGAGGTCGCCGGACCGGACGTGCCCGCCACGAGCCACCCGCTGCCGCTCACGAACGTGTTCCGCCGCGACGAGGTCGTGCCGTCGCTGACGGTCGACCAGGCGCTCTCCGGCGCCCCCGCACGCGACGGCGACCGCTTCAAGGTCGCCGCCATCCTGGACGAGGAGTGACGATGACGGATCTGACCCGCCTGAGCGCCGCCGCCCTGGCCGACCTGCTCGCCGCTCGCGAGGTGTCGTCCGTCGAGGCCACCCGCGCCCATCTGGACCGCATCGAGGCCGTCGACGCCGATGTGCACGCCTACCTCCACGTCGCGGGCGAGAAGGCCCTGCGCACCGCCGCCGAGATCGACGGCCGCCGCGCCGCGGGCGACGCCCTCGGGCCGCTCGCCGGCGTCCCGGTCGCGATCAAGGACGTGCTCGCCACCAACGACATGCCGTCGACCTCCGGTTCCAAGATCCTCGAGGGCTGGCTGCCGCCGTACGACGCGACCGTCGTGCGCAAGCTGCGCGAGGCCGACCTCGTGCCGCTCGGCAAGACCAACATGGACGAGTTCGCGATGGGCTCCTCCACCGAGCACTCCGCCTACGGCCCGACCCGCAACCCGTGGGACCTCGAGCGCATCCCGGGCGGCTCGGGCGGAGGATCGGCCGCGGCCGTCGCCGCCTTCGAGGCGCCCTTCGCGCTCGGCTCCGACACCGGCGGCTCGATCCGTCAGCCCGCGGCCGTCACCGGCTCCGTCGGGGTGAAGCCGACCTACGGCGGCGTGAGCCGCTACGGGGCGATCGCGCTCGCGAGCTCGCTCGACCAGGTCGGCCCGGTCTCCCGCACCGTCCTCGACGCGGGCCTGCTGCACGACGTCATCGCCGGGCATGACCCCCTCGACTCGACGTCGCTGCCCGACACCTGGCCGTCGATGGCCGCCGCCGCGCGCGCCGGTCAGGCCGACGGCGCCCTGCGCGGGGTGCGCGTCGGCGTCATCAAGGAGATCGCGGGCGAGGGCTTCCAGGCCGGCGTCAAGCAGCGCTTCGACGAGGCGGTGGCGCTCCTGGAGGGTGCCGGCGCCGAGGTCGTCGAGGTGAGCGCGCCGAGCTTCGAGTACGCGGTCGCCGCCTACTACCTGATCCTGCCGGCCGAGGCCTCCAGCAACCTGGCGCGCTTCGACTCCGTCCGGTTCGGCCTGCGCGTCGACCCGCAGGACGGCCCGGTGACGGTCGAGCGCGTGATGTCGGCGACCCGTGACGCCGGATTCGGCCCGGAGGTCAAGCGCCGGATCATCCTCGGCACCTACGCGCTGAGCGCCGGCTACTACGACGCGTACTACGGCAGCGCGCAGAAGGTGCGCACGCTCATCCAGCGCGACTTTGCGGCCGCGTTCGAGAAGGTGGACGTGCTGGTCAGCCCGAGCGCGCCGACCACCGCCTTCAAGCTGGGCGAGAAGCTGGCGGACCCGCTGGCGATGTACCTCAACGACATCACCACCATCCCGGCCAACCTGGCGGGCGTGCCGGGCATGGGCCTGCCCATCGGCCTCGCGCCGGAGGACGGGCTGCCGGTCGGTATGCAGCTGATGGCGCCGGCCCGCGCCGACTCCCGCCTCTACACCTTCGGCGCAGCGCTGGAGCGCCTGCTGGAGGAGAAGTGGGGCGGCACGCTGCTGAGCCAGGCCCCTGACCTGGCCGCCACCGAGATGTTCGCGAGCGAAGAGGGAGCCGTCTGATGGCGAGTGCGGAACTGATGGACTTCGACAAGGCCCTGGAGCTGTTCGAGCCGGTGCTCGGCTTCGAGGTGCACGTCGAGCTCAACACCAAGACGAAGATGTTCTGCGGCTGCGCCAACGAGTTCGGCTCCGGCGCCAACACGAACACCTGCCCGACCTGCCTGGGCCTCCCTGGTGGACTGCCGCAGGTGAACGAGAAGGCGATCGAGTCGAGCATCCGCCTCGGCCTCGCCCTCGGCTGCGACATCGCCGAGTCGAGCCGGTTCGCCCGCAAGAACTACTTCTACCCGGACACGGCGAAGAACTTCCAGACGTCGCAGTACGACGAGCCGATCGCGCACGACGGCCAGGTGACCATCGAGCTGGAGTCAGGCCGCGAGGTCACCATCCTGATCGAGCGCGCGCACATGGAGGAGGACGCCGGCAAGCTGACGCACGTCGGCGGCGCCACCGGCCGCATCCAGGGCGCGGACTACTCCCTGGTCGACTACAACCGCGGCGGCGTCCCGCTCGTCGAGATCGTCACGCGGATGATCGAGGGGGCCGAGGCCGACGCGCCCGAGATCGGCCGCACCTACGTGCGCGCGATCCGCGACATCGTGAAGGCGCTCGGCGTCTCGAACGCGCGCATGGAGGAGGGCAACGTGCGCTGCGACGCGAACGTCTCGCTCCGCCGCCGCGGCTCCGACCAGCTCGGCACCCGCACGGAGACGAAGAACGTGAACTCGCTCCGGTCGGTCGAGCGCGCCGTGCGCTACGAGATCCAGCGCCAGGCCGCCATCCTCGAGGCCGGCGGCACGATCACCCAGGAGACGCGGCACTGGCACGAGGACACCGGCACCACCAGCGCCGGTCGCCCGAAGAGCGATGCCGACGACTACCGGTACTTCCCGGAGCCGGACCTCGTCCCCGTCGCACCGAGCCGCGAGTGGGTGGAGGAGCTGCGCGGCACGCTGCCCGAGCAGCCGGCCGCCCGCCGCAAGCGCCTCGCCGCCGACTGGGGCTTCACCGCGCTGGAGTTCCAGGA
>JAEWDJ010000031.1 GCA_023390155.1 Actinomycetes bacterium
TGGAGGCCGGGGGGCGCCCGAGTCGTCCGGCGGGGGGGCCGTCCCACGGCACGAGCCAGCCGAGCTCGACGAGATCGGTCACGATCGCGTCGACCGCCGTGCGGGAGAGGCCGGACTCCGCGGCCAGGTCGCGCATGGTCTGCGGGTGGTCCATCACGGCGCGGAGGATGCCCCAGGAGTTCATCCGGCGCAGCAGCGAGCGGCTCCCGACGGACCCGTCGACGCTCTGCACGACAGCCTCTCTCGCCATGTCACTCCCTACCCTTGTGCTTTCTAACGCCAAGTTGCATAATTAACTCGCTCACCCGAACTTTACCGCGGATGAGCGGCATGCGGATCCGCGAATCGCTCGCGGATCCGAGCGAATTCGACCCTGCGCCGACGACGAGCAGATCGTTCCGGGCGCGGAGAGGTACCCATGACAGCCCTCCTCCCTCGAGCCGCCACCCGCGGCCGCGGACCCGGAGCCCCGCGCCGCCGGCTGCGGGACGATCGCCGCATCGCCTGGCTCTTCATCGCGCCGGTGCTGCTCGGGTTCGCGATCTTCTACCTGTACCCGACGATCCGCGGGTTCTGGTGGTCGTTCACCGACTACAGCCTCCTGGGCGACCCGTCGTTCGTCGGCGTCGACAACTACGTGGCCGTGCTGCAGGACAAGGAGTTCTGGAACTCCATGGGCGTCACGCTGTACTACGTGGTGGTCAACGTCACCACGCAGACCGCGCTGGCCCTCCTCCTCGCCGCGCTCATGCACCGGCTGACCCGCTCGGTGATGCTGCGCACGACCCTGCTGCTGCCGTGGCTCGTCCCGAACGTGACCGTCGGCCTGGTCTGGCTCTGGCTGCTCGACACGAACCTGGGCTTCGTCAACCACCTCATCACGTCGATGGGACTGCCCGCGGTCGGATTCTTCACCAACCCGACCCTGGCCATCCCGACCATCTCGATCGTGAACACCTGGGCGTTCACCGGCTACACCGCGCTCCTCTTCTATGCGGGCATGCTGCAGATCCCTGGCGACCTCTATGAGAGCGCATCGCTCGACGGCGCGGGGGAGTGGCGGCTCTTCAGCCGGATCACCCTCCCGCTGCTGCGGCCGGTGATGGCGCTCGTGCTCGTGGTGTCGCTGATCGGCTCGTTCCAGATCTTCGACACGGTCGCCGTCACGACGAAGGGAGGGCCGGTCAACGCCACGAGGGTCATCTACTACTACATCTACCAACAGGCGTTCACGTTCTTCCACATGGGCTACGCGGCGACGATGGCCATCGTCCTCGTCGTCATCCTCGGCGTGCTGACCGCCGTGCAGCTGCGCCTCCTCCGCGCCTCCGAATCCCAGCTCGCCTAGGACACCGCCATGACGACAACGCAGCCGACCGTGCCGACCGTGAACCCGGTCGCCGCTCCTCCCACCGACTCCGCCGCCCTGGTCCGGCGCCGCGCCCGCCGCCCCTTCTCGGTCGGCCGCGCGCTGGGCTGGATCGTCCTGATCGTCTCCCTCGTGCTGACGCTCTTCCCCTTCTACTGGATGCTGAAGACGGCGCTCACCCCGGCCGCCGACGTGATCAAGGACTCCGGCTCGTTCTTCCCCGGCAGCCCGACGCTCATCAACTTCGCCCGCGTGCTGGGGTTCCTCACCCCGGCGGAGGATCAGGCGGCCGGGGGCTCCGGCGCCTCGATCAACTTCCTCCTCTATCTGTGGAACTCGATCGTGTACTGCGCCCTGATCGGCTTCTTCCAGACCCTGTTCTGCGCGATGGGAGGCTACGCGTTCGCCCGCCTGCGCTTCCCGGGCCGCACCGTGCTGTTCTCCATCCTGATCGCCGCGCTCATGGTCCCGGGCATCTTCACGCTGCTGCCGAACTTCGTGCTGGTGCGCGACCTGGGCCTCCTGAACACGGTCTGGGGCATGGTGGCGCCCAGCCTGCTCATGACCCCGTTCGCGCTGTTCTTCCTGCGCCAGTTCTTCCTCAACATCCCGGTGGACGTGGAGGAGGCCGCCATGCTCGACGGTGCCGGCAAGTGGCGCGTGTTCTGGCGGGTCGCGCTGCCGATGAGCCGCGGGCCGCTCATCACCATCGGCCTCATCACCGTCGTGTGGGCGTGGAAGGACTACCTCTGGCCGCTGCTCATCGGCCGCGACGAGAGCGTGCGCACCATGACGGTCGCGCTCGGCGTCTACCTGCAGCAGTCGCCCAACACGCAGCCCGACTGGACCGGCCTGATGGCCGGATCGACCCTCTCGGTCATCCCCGTGCTCGTGCTCCTGATCTTCCTGGGCCGCCGGATCGTGGAGTCCCTCAACTTCACCGGCATCAAATGACCAGGCACCTCCCCCGATGCACCACCCAACACAGAGAGAGAAAACCATGACAAAGGTACGTCGCGTCGCCGCCATCGCCGCCGCCGCCGCACTCCTGGTCGGCGTCTCGGCCTGCTCCTCGTCGGGCTCCGGCTCCGACGAGAAGGTGACCCTGCAGTACTGGATGTGGGACGACACCCAGGTGCCGGCCTATCAGCAGTGCGCCGCCGACTTCGAGAAGGCGAACCCGAACATCACCATCAAGATCAGCCAGAGCGCGTGGGGCCAGTACTGGACCAACCTCTCCACGCAGATCGCGGCCGGCAGCGCGCCCGACGTCTGGGTGGACCAGGTGTCGTACTACCCGCAGTTCGTGCAGGACAAGCAGATCGTCGACATCGAGCCCTACGTGAAGAAGGACAAGGTCGACCTCTCGCAGTACGTCGACGGCCTGGCCGATCTGTGGAAGGTCGACGACGCCCGCTACGGCCTCCCGAAGGACTGGGACACCATGGGGCTGGTCTACAACAAGGCCGACCTCGCCGCGGCCGAGGTCGACGAGAAGTCGCTGTCGGAGCTGACCTGGAACGCGAAGGACGGCGGAACGTTCGAGCAGCTCATCGCGAAGCTCACGGTCGACAAGAACGGCCACAACGGCCTCGACCCGGCGTTCGACAAGGACAACGTCAAGACGTACGGCTTCCTCCCCGAGTGGGCGGACGGCTCGCAGGGCCAGAACGGCTGGGGCAACCTCGCCGTCTCCAACGGCTGGTACTACTCCGACAAGAACCCCTTCGGCACGACGTTCAACTACGACCAGTCGAAGCTGACCGACACCGTGCAGTGGCTCGCCGACCTCTCCGACAAGGGCTACGCCCCGAAGCTCGACGTGCAGTCGACGCTCGCCCGCTCCGAGGTGCTCGACAACGGCGGCGGCGCGCTGACCACGCTCGGCTCCTTCAACCTCGCCGCCTACAAGGGCAAGACCGACCAGTTCGGCTTCGCGCCGCTGCCGATCGGCCCGGAGGGGCGCAAGACCGCCATCAACGGCCTGTCCGACGCGATCTACGCCGGTTCCAAGCACAAGGACCAGGCCTGGGAGTGGGTCAAGTACCTGGCCTCCGCCGACTGCCAGAACACCGTCGCCGCCACCGGCGTCGTGTTCCCCGCCATCAAGGAGGCCTCCGAGAAGTCGGCGCAGGTGCGCGAGCAGGAGGGGCTGAACGCCCAGGTCTTCCTCGACGAGCAGCAGGCGGAGGACGGCACCTTCATCCTCCCGATCAGCTACCACGGCACCGAGATCAGCCAGATCGTCCAGGACGCCATCCAGAGCGTCGCCCTCGGCCAGAAGGACGCGAAGACCGCTCTGACCGCGGCGAACGATCAGGTCAACGCGCTCTTCAAGTAGCGCCCACCCGTGCGGGGGCCGCCGCCCCCCCCCCCCCCCCACCCCCCACAAACCCCCCCCCCGCCAACGCGGGCGACGGGACCACTTTGATTCGAAGGGGGACAGGAACATGACCACAACCCGCATCTCGACGCTGCTTGCGTCGGCGGCCGCGCTCAGCATGGTCAGCGGCAT
>JAEWDJ010000065.1 GCA_023390155.1 Actinomycetes bacterium
GGAGGGCGTCGACACCGGCGCCTTCACCGTCGCCGACCCCGCCGCCGTCGCCTGGCAACTGCTCGGCGCCATCGACGGACTCAACGCCCAGGGCCTCGTCCGCTGGGGCGCCGCCGGCTCCCGGTACCCGCTGCTCGCCCACGCGGTCGAGGGGATGCTGGGGCTGCCGCGGGGGGCGCTCGCGGCGGGAGGGGCGCTCGCGGCGGGCGGGGAGTGAGGGGCGGGGCGGCACGCTTCGAGAGCATCTCCGGAGTGCGACAGCCGGCTCACTCGTCGGGGTTCGACTCCGAGTTCCTTCGGCGAAAGTCGAACGGGTCCTCATTGTCCGGATCGCCCAGCGGATAGGAGATGATCGTCTCTCCGCCGTCGGCCCGCGTCAAAAGGAACGTTTCGGAGGCCGACTTCTTCGTGACTCCGTCAACCGTCACGGAATCGAGGTGCAGGGAGATCTGATCGTCCTTCTTGAGCTGCCAACTTCCCTCAAAGGCATAGGTGCGATCCCACGAAAGAGGCGGAGGCCCGAAGAGCACTGTCCGCGGGATGCCGCTTCCTGACGCGCTGCCGTCAACGTTCAACGTGAGGGAAGCCGTGTGTCCGGGCCCTCGATGAACCCAATCGCCCGACAGGTCGGATGCGTCAGGTTGCGCGGCACATCCGGCGAGAGCCAGTTCGGCCGAGATCGCAAACGCAACGGCCAGTCTTCGAGCAGAGAGAGTAAGCCGATGCGTCAGCACTTGATCGTCTCCGAGGAGCAATCTGCCGCGCACGCTCTCAGACCCCCGTGGCCGGTATCGGCGATTCGGGCCAATGTGACCAGTGATTACTGGCCATCAGAGATTCCTAGTCCAGGACACCTGTGGTTCCAGCGAGCGAGCCGCACCTCTCAGTGTGAGCGCCGAAAGACAACAAGCACATAAGGCCAGTCCGGCAGGCACGAGAACTCCTCGCGCAATCTGGAGGTAGAGCCCTGCGCTCGCGGAAATCTGCTGCCGACCGTCCGCTCCGGTGAGAACGTAGACACCACCGACCTGCTCTAACCCGGTACCTCGCGGAAGCACTACTGCTCCGGCGACGAAGACAGCAAGACTCACGACGCACATCACGGGGAGCAAGAAGCTCAACACCGATCGATCGCGGTGAAAGCCCGCGGCGATCGTGCGGAAGACGCGGATCGAGCTGACGGTCGATTTCGCTCGAGGACTGAGAGAGGGCACGACAAGGGCGCCACCCCAGGCGGCTATGGAAATGACCAGGAAGGTTATGAGGACTCCCGGGCCGGGGATCCAGCGAATGGCCGTGAGGGCCGCCACGAGCAGTACGCACAACCAGAGCGCTGAAGCCATCCGTGCGAACTGTGGCAGTCGATCAGCAAGCCCAGCTGTACTCACCGTTTCCCCCATGTTCATTCCAGTGCAGACCCCGTCCCGCGACCCTGATTTCGGGTGTGAAACGCTCGCGTTCAGGTACTCACGGATGACCCACCATAGAGCATCTCGACTCGCGCAGCGCCGCATGGTCATCCCGCATCCGACGGTGATCCCCGCGCGATCGACACGTGCAGTTGCCTCGTCCCTGTCCGCCTACCCCACCCCCACGTGCGCCAGCAGCTCCGCCCGGAACTCCTCCGGCTTCTCGATGTGGGGTGAGTGGCCGCACTCCTCGAACACGACCTCCCGGCTGGTGCCGCCCGCCGCCGCGTACCGCTCGAGCACCGTGCGCGTCTGCGCCAGCATCGGCTGCGGCGGGGCCGTCTGCTCGCCCGGCCAGCCCGGGATGATCCCGGCGGCGCCGAGCTGGTTGAGGTCGAAGAAGGAGGCGTCGCCGACGATGGCGTCGAGGGCGCCGTGGATCCACAGCACCGAGGGCTTCTCGGGGAGGTCGACGATGCCCGAGGTGTCGAAGTACGTCGGGGCCATGGTGTTGAGCACGCCGCGGGTGCCGGGGGCGAAGCCGGGCCAGTGCTCGGTGGCCGACGCGTCGCCGGGGTAGTTGTCGTCGCCGGTCGCGGTGCTGAGCATGGACTCCACCCAGAGGTCCTCGTGCTCGGAGACGAACCCGGGGGCGACGTAGGAGGAGCGGTAGACCGCGCGCGGCGAGGTGGGCGACTCCTCGCCCGTGTCTCCCGCGGCGAGGCGGGCGACGAAGTCGGGGTTGGCGCCGCCGCCTCCCGTGCCGGACGCGTCCGGGTTGAGGAGGGAGCCGTCGGCCGCCGTCCCGCCGAAGCCGTACGGCGAGACGGTCGAGACCAGCGTGAGCGTGCGGACGAGGTCGTGCCGGTCGAGCAGGAGCTGCATGGCGACGCCGCCGCCCATGCTCCAGCCGACCAGGTGCACCGGCCCGAGCGCGAGCGCACCGATGACCGCGGCGACATCGTCGGAGAAGTCACGGACGCCGCGGGTCGCATCCACCGGCAGCGTCTCGGTGTCGCCGAAGCCGCGAAGATCCACCGCGAGCGCGCGCACCGAGTGCGGCAGCGCCAGCATGAGCGGCTGCCAGAACAGCGACGACGACACGTTGCCGTGCACGAAGAGCACGGTCGCCGCGGCCGCGCCGGAGGACGGGCGTTCGAGCACGTTCGCCGCCAGGCGGTCGGTGGGGACGCGGCGGGCGGCGATGCCCGCGAGCAGGGTTCCGGTCATGGGGTCTCCTCGGTTCGGGTGGGCGGAGCGGCTGGAGCGGGCGCGAGGATCGGCGCCAGCTGCCGCACCCCCGCGTCGGTCATCAGGATCGTGTAGTGGTTGACGTCGTCCGCCTCCGTCACCCTCAGCTGCGGAAGGCGCCCCGCCCACTCCGCCACGACGGCCGGGTCGTACAGCGGATCGGCGTCGAGCAGACCGCGCGGGGCGCGGAGGAAGGCGACCGGGAGGTCGAGCCCCGCGAGCGCCTCGGCGTACCCGTCGCGGCCGTCCAGCTCGAACGCATCGACCGACACCGCCGCCTCGCTCACGCTCGAGCGGAGCTCGGGGGCGGTGCCGACGAGGTCGTAGTCGACGTAGTCCGCGACCGTCTCGTTCCACCAGGGTCCGATCGCGGGATGCTGCCGCCAGAAGGCGCGGTACTCCTCGCCCGAGGCGAAGCGCATCCGGAGCCGTTGCAGCGCCGGGCCGAGCACGACGGCGGGGAGCTGCTCGGGCGGGATGCCGGCCGGCAGGGCGAGCGGGAGCCCGCCGTCGACGAGCACCAGCCGGTCCACCCGGTCGGGGTGC
>JAEWDJ010000072.1 GCA_023390155.1 Actinomycetes bacterium
TCCCCGTCGTCAGCGGCTGAGGGATGAGGCGCAGGGCGCGCACGGCCGTGGCCGTCGGCATCTCCGCCGCCGTCATCGCCGGAGCCGGTCTGCTGGCCGTGACGCTCTCCGGACCGACGCGGTCGCAAGCCGCACCTGCCTCGCCGGTCGCGCCGCGACCGGCGTCGCCGCACCCCGGGCCGCACGCGCCAGTATCGCGGGCGAGCGCTGTTCCCGCACCGCCAGCGCTGTCGCCGGAGACGATCGCCGCGCTCGCCCCGGCGGACTATCGAGCGGTGATCCCGGGCCTGGTACCGGCACCGTCCGCAGCGACGTGGAGTTCCGTGTATCAGCTCCAGGCCGATGCGCCGCTGTTCGGGGACGACCGCACGACTCCGGTCGCCCGGTTCGAGTCGACGGACTTCCTCGGCGAACCGTCCGTGGTGGTCCGAGTGGCGGTCGACGGACCGTGGTCACTCGTGCTGGTGCCGAGCAGGCGGCTCCTGCCGTCGCAGGCGACCGCGGCGGGGGAGTCCGCGCCTGCCCAGAGCGCCGGATGGTTGCCGACCACTGCACTGAGCCCAGGCGCCATTATGCGCAACCGGGTCGTCATCTCGGTCTCCGCCCAGACCTTGACCATCACGGATGCGACGGGCCACCCGGAGCAGACGTTCCCGGTCGGTGTCGGCGCGCCCGGCACGCCGACACCCACCGAGGTGACCGGTTACCTCGAGGCGCGCTATCTGGACCCCGCCCAAGGTCAGAGCGTCCACAGGATCCAGCTCAGCTCACTGCACGCGACCGCCGCGGACGAACCATACGGCGGCTCCGACGGCGGACTCATCGGCATCCACTACGAGTCCGAGTCATCCGGCGCCGTCTCCCACGGCTGTGTTCGTCTCGATGCTCAGGCGATCACCGCGGTGGACGCACTGGCGCTCGGGACGCCGATCATCATGGCCGGGTAGGAGCGGTTGCGGGATTTGCTGGGGACGAGCGCACTCACGTCGAGTAGAAATCCGCTCCGTCGTCTTTCGTGAGGCTCGGTCGCGATGCGCCGCCAAGTATCGTCTATGAGCGCATCTCGTCGGTTGACCGAGACCGTGACGAAGCGACGTCGCGTTCGTCGGCTTCGACTTCGTCGTAGGAGCCGCAGTTGAAGTTAGTGCCACTTAGCCAGACCAGCCTGCGGCCTTCCTGCTCGTTCTTGAACTGACATAATGTGCATTATCAGCCTTACTACATCCCGTGTCGTCCCGTTCGCCCACCGGCCGCCACCTACGAGCTTTCGCAGCCACCACACACAATCCCGACACCTTCACCCGCGTACAGTCGCGCTCATGAACCGCATTCGGGATCGGCTAGCGTCATGGTTCCGTCGCCAACGCCAGTACGTCCCGCCGCCGGGCCGGCTGACGCGGGACTCCGCTGAGCGCCTCCCGAGCGGCGGTATGATCCAACGCCTGCCCGGTGATGACCTCGACCCCGACCGCGCTCCGGGACGAGAGCAGGTCGACGAAAGCTGACATAACGTAGAATGCACCCCTGTGGCACCATCGATCCATGAGCGATTCCCCGACCGGCGCCGCAGCCGACTCGCAGCACTCCGCAGGACACGCGTACGACACCATCGCCGAAGGCTACGCCGCCCTCAACCGCGACAGCCTCCTGAACGAGTACTACAACCGCCCGGCGATCCGGGAGCTCGCGGGTGACGTCCGGGGACGCCGCGTGCTCGACGCCGGCTGCGGCTCGGGGCCCGTCTTCGCCGATCTGCGGGACGGCGGCGCCACGGTCACCGGCATGGATGCCAGTTCCGGGATGCTCGAGCAGGCCAGACAGCGCCTGGGTGCCGATGCTGACCTCGTGCTCGCGGATCTGGGTGCGCCGCTGCCGTTCGCCGACGACGCGTTCGACGACGTGATCGTCTCCCAGGCGCTGCACTACCTGCGCGACTGGGCGCCGACGCTGGCGGAGTTCCACCGCGTGCTGCGCCCCGGCGGCCGGCTCATCGTCTCCGAGGAGCATCCGGCCGCTGTCTTCCTCGGAGATCGGCTCGCCGGCGGGACGTCGGAGTACTTCGGCGTGCGCCCGCGCACCGAGGAATGGACACTCGGCGGACGCACGGCCGAGCTGACGTTCTGGGACCGGCCGCTGCACGCCATGACCGACGCGTTCGCCGCGGCCGGGTTCCGCATCGTGACCATCAGCGAGCCGGCGCCGGCGCCCGCCGCGTACGAGCTCTTCCCCGACGAGTTCGCCGGGCGCCCCAGCGGCCGATTCCTGGCGTTCCTCCTGTTCGTTCTGGAATCGGTCACTCCCCCGGCCACAGAACGCCACGCAGAGGCCGTTTGACATCTGAATCGTTTCAGGGTTACCGTAGCTCCCATCCGTTCGGGAAAACGCTTACCCGAGTGGATGCGGACTACAGTCAACGACGACAGGAGAACCACCGATGCCTCCCGAAGCGAACGAGCCCCGCACGCCGAGCGAGCCCGGCGGTCCGAACTCCGGTGCTCCCCGCGCGGCCACCGGCGCCACTGCACCCGCGGCCACACGGACCGCCGCCACCCCCACCACGGCCCAGCGCATGCCCCGCCGCGCCGCGCTCAGCGGCTGGGTCGGCAGCGCTCTCGAGTATTACGACTTCTCGATCTACGCGGCCGCGGCCGCCCTCGTCTTCCCGCAGATCTTCTTTCCGAGCGAGAGCCCGGCCGTCGCCCTGATCGCGTCGCTCGCGACCTACGGGGTCGGCTATGTCGCCCGCCCGATCGGCGCGTTCGTGCTCGGCAACTTCGGCGACAAGTACGGCCGCAAGCGGGTCCTCGTCTTCGCGATGATGGTGATGGGCCTCTCGACGCTCGCGGTCGGCCTCCTGCCGACGTACGCGCAGGTGGGCGTGCTCGCGCCGATCCTCCTGGTGATCCTGCGGCTCATCCAGGGGTTCGCCGTCGCCGGCGAGCTCGGCGGCGCGAGCGCGATGATCGTGGAGCACACGCCGAGCGAGCGGCGGGGGTTCATGACGAGCTTCAGCCTGCAGGGCACGCAGGCGGGGAGCATCCTGGCGTCGGCGAGCTTCATCCCGCTCTCCACCTTCCTCTCCCCCGAGGCGTTCCAGGCCTGGGGCTGGCGGGTGCCGTTCCTGCTGAGCGTCGTCGTGATCGTCGCCGGACTCATCATCCGTGCGCGCGTGGAGGAGACGCCGGCGTTCCTCCAGGAGGAGAAGGCGGAGCGCGTCCCGCGCATCCCCGTCGCCCAGCTGTTCCGTGAGAACGGCCGGACCGTCTTCCGCGCGGTCTGCATGGGTCTCGCCAATGTCATCGGCGTTACCGTCGTCGTCTTCGGCACCGCCTACGCCACCCAGCCCGCTTACGGGGTGGGCATGAGCCCCTCGGTGTACCTGTGGATCCCGGTGATCGCGAACATCGTCGCGATCGTCCTCATCCCGATCTTCGGCCGCCTCTCCGACCGCATCGGGCGCCGTCCGCTGATGATCTTCGGCCCGCTCTGCGCGGGTGTGCTCTCGTTCGCGTATCTCTTCGTGGTGAGCGCGAACAACGTCCCGCTGACCATCCTGCTGGCGATCCTGATCTTCGGCATCCTCTACCAGATGTGGAACGCGACGTTCGCGAGCTACTTCCAGGAGCTCTTCCCCACCCGCACCCGCGTCACCGGCTTCGCCGTCTCGCAGAACATCGCCCTGTTCCTGACCGGCTTCCTGCCCACGATCTTCACGGCGATCGCCCCGCCCGGCAGCCCGGCCGTCCCGCTCATCATCGGCGCGGCCACGCTGGTGCTGTCGCTGGTCTCGGCGGCCGCCGCCTGGCGCTCCCGCGAGACCGCCCGGATGAGCCTCGACGCCCTCGACGAGGCCGCCACGAAGCCGACCGCCGCGATCGTCAAGCGCGGCACCACGAGCGCGTGACGACCGGGGCGATGACGACGCCGGCGCGGGTCGCGCTGGTCGGCGCGCACGGGTTCGGCGCGGTCC
>JAEWDJ010000092.1 GCA_023390155.1 Actinomycetes bacterium
GCCCAGCAGGCCGTCGCCGACGACGACAGCTCGTCCGGCACGCCGAGCGGATCGGGCGACACCGGCTCGTCGTCCGGGCCGGTGAAGTGCCCGTCGGGGACTCATGCGAATGCGGTCGACGCCGACGGCAACGAGTCTGCCTGCGAGGCCGACGGCCCGAACGGCGAGCAGTGCCAGGCGTACGACGCCAACAACAACTGCACGAACTGGTACAAGCCCTAGGCGATCAGCCCCACGTGCTCGCGGAGCGCGGCGATCGCCTCCGTGTTCACGTCGATCTGCTCCTGCTGCGCCTTGTACAGCCGGTGCAGGTACTGCGCCGCGGCGATGGCCGCGATGCCCAACAGGTCGTAGTGGATGCCGAACGGGATCGGCTCCCCGTCGCCGTCGAGGCGGAGGGTGTCGCCGAGGTAGACCGTGTACGGCTCCCGCACGACCTCGGTGCGCTCCTCGCCGTCCTCGTCGACCACGACCACCTCGACGTCGCGGTAGCGGGTCTCGGTGATGGTGTCGCGCTCGTAGACGACGAACTCCCATAGGCCGGCCTCGTGCAGACGCTCGGCGATCGCGCCGAGCTCCTGATGCACCTGGTACTCCGGGCCGACGTAGCCAGCTGCCGTCGGGTCGTCGCGCTTCGCGATCTCGGCGTTGTAGTTGTAGTAGTCGATCTCGATCGCGAGGATCGCCTCGGCCTTATCGATCAGATGTGCATCGACGATGTTCGTCTTGAACCGCTCGGACGACGAGGCCGTGCCGATGTGGCCGTCGATCTGATGCCACCCGGTGACCCGGGTGCCCGTCATGTTGAACGAGTAGGCATCCGTGGAGAAGAGACCGCCGTTGAACACGCCCGTCGCGCCGCTCACCTGCCCGGTGGCGCCGACCGTGCTCGCGGACACCGACGCCGCCGACAAGGCACCCGAAGCCGTCACGGTCGTCGGGGCGATCGCGCCCGGGTTCGCGACCTTCGCGTCCGTCTGAGTCCGGGTGTAGTAGGTCGCGGCGATCGTGTCGATGATCGTCTGCTGCAGCTGCTCCATCACCGGCGCGAACGCGTCAGCGATACTCGGCGACAACTCCCGCAGGGTCCGTTCGAGGTCCTCCATGCGCCGGACCAGAGCCGCTTCATCTCCCATGACTCATCCCTCCGCGAGCGCCGTGTCGGGAGCCTGGATTACCGGCGTCACCACATTCACTGGACCGAAATCCATCTGCCAGCCCGTCGCCCGCACAGCGCCTGACTGCCCGCCTGGGAAGGCGGGTACGACACCGGACTCACCGACGATGTACTGAACGTCGTCGCCGACATCCCAGTCGATCCCCACCCGCGGCGCGCGTCGAGCTGTCGCCTCCAGCGAGATCGTCGTCTGGCCGGCGCCCTCCGCGGCCGCCCGCGCCTGGGCGTGCGCATTCAGAGTGTCCACGTTCACGATCGACGACGACGGGGTGAACCGTCGCTCGAACGTGGGTCGATCAGGATCCGGCACGACCACGTGCTGCGACTGCGGCCGCTGATCCGCGATCGCCGTCGATGTGGCCATGAAGTCGTTGCCCGCATTCGAGGCGGAGTAGTCCTCCTGATACTCCAGCGAGGTCACGGAGCCGGGAGCCTCGAACTGTTCATTCGGCGCCAAGCCTGTCGCGGCCGCCACACCGATCCGGTCACCCACGTAGAGCACGAACGTCAGCCGTTCGGGGTTGTGCTGCCACTCTGTCCCGATGGTCCACTCAATCCCGTCGATCACGCCGGCGAGCTCCGTCAGGACGCTGTAGATCGTCTTGTCGCTCGAATCCTTGTACGTCCGCGTGCGGACCTTGCCCGCGCCAGCGGTCACGACCTGCACGCGGATCGGGATGCCGCCATTGCTTCCAGTCGCGACGTAGAGGTTCACCAGGTCGGTGACGATGGTGTTCTGGCCAGTCCCGGGATCTGGGTAGACGCGGTCGCCAACGTATCGTCGGTCGAGGTAGGCCTCGATCGTCGCGATCGACAGAGGCACCGAGTCTCCCAGTGACCGGCCTCGTCGCGTGATGAACCCGGACCAGATCGGTAGGCCCGCGGGATCCGTCGTCGTCATGTCCAGGCAGTGCAGGACCGTCGCGCCGTGCTTTGTCGCCCGCAACCAGTTCTTGGGCGCATCGGGCAGGACGAGACTGCCCGTCGTCGTCTCCAGCTTCCCGAGCGACTTCTTGATCGACGAGACGTTGAGCGGCTTCGTCAGGTCCGCGATCACCTCGCCAGTCTTGAACTCCGTCGCCAGCCACTGAAACTCTGCGTCGGCCACGACGACCTCCTCCTGCTACTGGGTGACGGCCTTCAGCGTGATGCCCCTCAGCGCCGCCTCGGCACCGGCCTGCGCGGCCTTCGTGATCGCTGCGGGGTCGACTCCCTGGCTCGTCGCGATCGCCGACAGCGCCTGCTGCAGCGCACCGACCTGCGCGGTGAGGTTGCGGACCATGGTGTTCGTGTCGGCGTTGTCCTGGATCTGCGGGACCGGCTTGCCGTCACGGATGACGTTCTGCTCGACCTTGTCGCCGATGGAGGAGACACGGCCGACGAGCCCCTTCAGTGCGGCGCTGACGGTCGGGCCGCCGTCGTAGGCCGGGAAGTTCAGGATCTTGCCGATATCGGCGTCGGTGAGCGGCATGTCGTCCTCCTGGGCGATCTGATCGATGATGGGGGTGAAGTCGAGACCGGCCGCCGAGGTCCCCGGGTAGGCGGGGCGGCTGTAGGAGACGACGTAGGATGCCGAGCGGGTGCGGTCGCGCTGGTCGTCTCCCGGGTTCGAGTTCGTACCGCGGCTGGTGATCAGCCCGGCAGGGGAGACGGGGCCGAGCGCGATCTCCGTGTGATCGAAGCTGTTGCGATCCTTCGTCCAGGAGAAGGCGAGCACGTCGCCGCGCTGGATACCCGCGTTGCCCCACGTGCGGCGCCCCTGCGCAGCGAAGTAGTTCTGCAGCTGGGAGACGTAGGAGTAGAACGGGTTCCGCGCGCTGTTGAGGCCGAACAGGAAGTAACTGACATCGGCGGCGCAGTCGTCGTACCCGCTGTTGCCGGTTGGCCACCACGGGTTCGGCCACGAGGTGCCGAAGGTCGACGCCATCGCGGCGAGCATGTCTTCCAGGGAGCGTTCAAGCAGGTCCGGCATCGCCGTACTCCTCTCCGAAGCTCGACGACACCGCGGGCGGCGCCGGCACCTTGTCGGCGTTGAGGGGCGGTGCTAGTGGGCAGTCGCTGGTCTCGTTCGGGTCGGTCACGGGTTGCCCTCCTATCGCAGCGGCTCGACGTAGCGGATGCCGAAGAACGAGTTCTCGGCCGCGGTGTTCCAGGCGGTCGCAGCGGTGCAATAGATCGCTGCGACGAGGGAGTCGCCGGCGGCCAGGCGCACCCGGCGGCGAACGTACCCGGAGCCGAGGTTCGCGTTGCCGAGGAACGAGTTGATCGCAATCGCGTTCACCGCGTCGGCGCTGGTCGAGTTGCGCTTGATCGCGACGAATCCGTTCACAGCGGTCGTCGTCGCCACCTGCAGTTCGACGTCGTAGACGCCGTCGATCGGCGCCACCCAGGCGCCGTTGAATGGTGCAACGCCGAGCGCCGCCTGATCCGTCGTCCAGTACGCGGCGGTGTTGAGAATGTTCCACACCGCGCCCAGGTTGGGCGTGCCCGCTCCACGCTTCACCGAGCCACCCCAGCCGAGGGCGTGGCCGAGAGGCTGCCACGAGCCACCCAGGTACTGGTAGTGGCCGTTGTTCGTGGAGTCGCCGAAGACGGCCGCCAGCTGGAGCGCCTGCGGCGGAGTCCAGAGGTTCAGATCCGCCAGCTTGATAAACGGCACTACGCCGCCCGCCCCGGCCGTGTACGGCGCCACCCATGTCACCGACGGCGAACCCGTCCCCGACTTCGGGACGTTGATCTGCGCGATCACGAACGCACGCGAGACCGGGGGAGCGGGGGCGACACCCGAGCCGGCCGTCCCAGCCAGGTACTTCCGCGTCACGGTCGGAGCACCCGAGGAGCCATCCTCGGCGCCGTCGTCGACCTGCACATACAGTATGTCGACCCGAGAGTTGCTTCCATCCGCCGGTGTCATCGCGCCTGTCGCGACGGCGTCGAATGCGAACGGGTACGCGCCAGCCTCCGCGGCTGCCTCGACATCCGCGTCGCCAGCGAACGCCTGGCAGGTCCACTGAGTCGCCGTCGCGGTCACCGTCGTCGTCGGAGTGCCCGGGCGAACACCAGTGCGAGCACCGAGCGGTCGCGTCGACGCACCCATGACCTGGTGCACACCGCGAAGCTGACGCTCCCACCGGGCGTCATATTTCGGGGTATCGACTCCCGCCACCTGGACGGCGTTCGCCGGACCGATCCGGTCAACCATCAGCTCTCCCTCTCATTCCCATGCCTCCGTCGCGAACACTCGCATCCGGGCCCCAGCGTTGTAAGAGGCAGCCGTGAACGCCCATGTGTTGGCGCCCGGCTCGAAGCCGCTCCACTGACGTGACGTCACCCACCCCTGACGCGACACCTGCCCGTTAGCGAGCACATCGTGGTCTTCCATCACGACTTCGATCCACTCGCCTGTCCCCAGCTCGAGCGACGAAGCGAACGTGAGCTCGCGCTGCATGCCGCCGCCGCGGTGCGTGACCACGGGTCCCTTCACCGGGCCGTCGATGCGGAGACGAACCGGCCCAGTCGCGTTGCCGCGATTGTTCAATGACACCAGGCCTGTGACCGTGGTCGCCGGGATGCTGTACGGGTATACGTGCGGATAGGTGAAGCCCCCCGACGTCATCGGCAGGGCCGTCGAATCCGTCAGCTCGGTTCCGAACTTGCGCGAGTCCTCCGACACCACCTGCATCGAGAAGGTGGCATATACGAGCGACGTCCGCTTGATGATCGGCTCGTCCTCCCGTCGCGCCGAGATCCACCGAGACTCACCAACTTCGGTCACCGTCATGATCCGCTCGTCAAGAGCGAACCGGCTCAGAAGCTCGTCCTTCGCCGGAAGGATTCGGGACGCGTCGGGCGACTGAATCCACCCGCCGACGGTGACGTGGCGGGCACCCGAAAACGAGTCCCCGCCCACGCCACCTTGCGAGCGGACGCGGGCCTGCACCTCCAGGGACGCCTTCGGTGCCCCCTCCCACCCATCGAGAGTGGTCACACCGAACGCGACACCAAGTACCGTGTCGATCGCCGCGAGGTCCAGGCCGTCGTAGTTCACATTCGTCAGACCGAACGGAACACCCATCACGCCCCCAAGCTCTCGATTCGACGGATGACCGCCATGGCCGTGCCAATCGGGTCGGACACCTCCGTGACGTTGATGGTGTTGCCACCAGCGGCGCCGGCTGACGAATCGAGCGAGCGCTGAGCGAGTGCGTTTGCCGCCTCGATCAGCTGATTCGTCCGCCCGTAGTCGGTGACCGTCTCTTTTCGACCACCCTCACCGAGGATCACCGCTGTGCCCCCGAGGGTCGGCTCGATGTCCGCGCCGATCGCCAGCTTCGGGATCTTCGGGATCGCCGGGATGCCGATCGTGCCGGTGATGTTGTTCACGCCGCCGATGAGCCCGTTGATGACGTCGATGACGCCGTTCAGCACGCCCTTCCCGATGTCGATGATGCCGTTCCAGATCCCCGAAAAGATCTGCACGATGCCATCCCACGCCTGCTTCCAGTTCCCGGTGAAGACCCCCGTCAGGAAGGTGATCACGCCGCCGAGAACGTCCGTGATCGTCTTGATGACCGGCAGCAGGATCCCGGTGATCATGCTCACGATTCCCGAGAACACCGGTGTCAGCGCCGAGAACGCCTTCACGACCGTGCCAGCGACGAAGTTCGCCAGCACGGTGAGGAGCTGGATCAACGGCGCGAGGATCGGGCCGATTAGCTGCAACAGCGGCGTGATCAGCTCGAGGATCGGCTGGAGCAGCGCCATGACGGCGTTCACCACGGCCATGACGATCGGCATGAGCGCCTGAAACAGCGCGTTCAGCGGAGGCATGATCGCCGTGATAATCGGCAGAAGTGCCGCTGCGACCTGTGCGAAGATCCCCGCCAGCAGCTGAATAATCGGCGAGATGGCGGTGATCAAGGTCGTCAGGATGGGCAGGATGCCCTCAACGAGCGGTGCGAACGCCTGAACGAGGGTCGACACGATCGGCACGAGGGCCGAGATAATCGGCACCACCACCGCCAACGCCGGCGCGAGGGCAGCCAGGACCGACGAGATGAGCGGGCCGATCTGGCCCGCCAGCATCGTGATCAGCGGCGTGAGCGCCGTCACCAGCTGGGCGGCGACCGGAGCTACCGCAGACAGCACCGACAGGAACGCCTGCCCCAGGACCGGGATCAATGGCGTCAGCGCTGCCAGGATCTGCGAGAGCAGCGGCGCCACAACCTGCAGCGCTGCACCCAGTACCGGACCGAGCTGAGCGGCGAGTGCGCCGGCGAACGTCGCGACTGAGCCGAGCGCGTTCGCGATCGCCGGCAACGAGGGCAGGATAGCCATGAGACCAACCTGGAGTCCCGAGACCAGGTTCACGATCCCCGACGACACGGCAGGGCTAGAAAGCGCGAGCCCGACCGAGCTCAACACGGTGCCGAGCGTCTGGCCGATCTGCTGCATCGTGGTGGCAAGGACCGGGGCAAGGCCAGAAAGCATGGAGCCGATCGGGCTCAGCGCTGCCCCGAGCGCCTGCGCCCCAAGCGTTGCGCCGACGAACAGTGTTGTCAGAGTCTCCTGGAACCCCTGCGAATTAACCGTGGCGGCGATCTCCTTCATCACTACCGCGAACGATGCGATGCCTCCGCCGCCGGCGTTCAGCGCGGCGCCCTGGAGGCCCGAGAAGATGGAGATCGTCGAGCCGAGAACCGAACCGAGGCTCTTCAGCGCCGAGATTCCCTGCTCGACCCACTGAGCAAGGTTCCCGTCCGACGCCACTCTCGCCACCCACGCGTCGAAGGAGTTTGTGATGTCTGCGAACCACTGCGCCAGCCGAGGCAGATACTGCGAGCCGAACGTGCCCAGTGTGGCGATCGCGGATGCGAATCCACCTGTGCCAGTCGACGCGATGTCGATCGACTCGCGCAGCTTGGCCAGCATCCCCTCGAGGACTCCGCCGCCGAAGGCGCGCTGAAACCCGGCAGCGATCGACGCGGACCACGATCCGAGACCCGACGCCACAGACGCGAGCCCCGAGCGAAGCTGTGGCAGCGTTGAACGAACGAAGTCGATGATGGGCTGCTTGGCCTTGGCCCAGAAGTTGTCGGTGATTATCGTCTTGAGCCGCGTCCACACGGGGGCGAGACTTGCGAGCTGGTCGCCGGCGGAACTGAGCGCTATGCCGAAAACGACCGCGCCAACTGCCGCCCCGCCGAGGATGCCAGGCAGCGGAGCAGCGAGGGCGGCCAAGGCCGTGAGCGACGCGAGAAGTGTGAGAAGCCCACTCGTGGACGAGAGCGCCACGGCACCGATTGAGCCGATAGCGAGCACGAGGGCAGCGATCTTCGGCAGCGACCGGTCGAGGTTGCTCAGCGAGTCGGTGATGTTCCTCACCAGGTCGCCCGACAGGCGGGCGCCCGAAAGCGACGCGAGCGCGGCCGCCGCCTTCGCCAGCGACGCCTTCGAGATGTTCACGTCCACGTTCACCGAACGCCTGCGCGTGAACTCGCGCATGTGGGTGGTGGCGGCGGCAGTCTTCGCGTCGACGTCGAGGTTGACGCTGGTGCCGTTCCAGTCGCGGACGAACTTCTTGATCGAGCGCTCGGCGCCGCCCGTGTCTGCCGCGACCTTCAGGTTGAGCACCGTCGACTTCTCGATGCGGTCCAGCGACTTCTTCAGATCCGCCTTGAATCGCGTCGTGTCGGGCACGACTCGGATCGAGACGCGACCGACGCTCTTGCCGCCAGGGCCCTTCGCCATCAGGGCCTCCTTCGGTCAGAGCTGGCCCAGGAACCAGGCCACGTTGAAGTCCGCAATTGTGCGCGGGCGATGGTTGTCGTCCTGCTCGGTCCGTACCTTCGGCCGGGGAGCGAAGTCGTCCGGGGTCGCCTTCTTCCCGCTCAGCCCCTTCAGGAGCACGACGATGCCGTCAGAGATGTCGGCGAGAAGGGACGTGTTTTGGTCCCACCCGATGAGCAGCCGGTCCCCGCCCACCACCGCCCGGTAGTGCGACCGGGGCATGTCGAGGAGGCCCCCAACGAGCTGAAGAGCACGACGAGGCGCGAGCGCTCCCGTCCAAACGTCCTCGAAATCGAGCTGGTACAGCTCGGCGAAGTCGCTGACGATCGCGTCTCGCGCCCCGTCGTGCTCGTCGATCAGCTCGAGGAGGCGTCCGATTCCCCCACGGCGCTCGCGTAGCGCTGCAGCAGCGCCGTGAAGACGTCGTAGTCCTTGCCCTCCGCCCACTCGGCGTACGCCTTCGGATCGACGGCGATCGACTCGGCGAACTCGTCGATGTCGGCAAGAATGTCGAGGAGCTGCGGGAGCCGCGGGTCGTCCTCGTCGATCGAGAAACCCTCGCCGTCGGAGTCTTCCTCGTCGCCGACGAACTCGTTCAGGCGGAGCGCGATCGCCATGATGACGTTGCGCTGACGTAGGCGAAGCCGGCCCGGAGCCTTCAGCTCGGGCAGGTCGGCGAGCAGTTCGTCGTCGGACAGGGTCGCCTCGAGCTGCGCGGCAGCCGTCGGCTTCCGATCCTGAGGCTTCTTGGCACCAGTGGGTGCGGCCATGAGCAGACCTTTCGTCAAGAGCAGACATGGAGGAGGTGAGGTCCCGCCGTGCCGTCTGCTCAGAGCACGGCGGGACCGGCCGATCAGGACCGTGCGAACGTGTACGCCGCCGAGGTCCCCGTGCCGTTCGTGACCGTGATGTTCGCTGCGCCGGCCGTGCCTGCGGGCATCACCGCGACGATGTGCTCGTCATCGATCACGAAGTAGTTGCCGGTGCCGACGTTCGTTGCGCCGAACTTGACGCCAGCAGCGCCCGTGACGCCCGTGAACGCGTTCCCGACGATCTCCACTGGAACCCCGGCAGCGGCCGTTGTGGCCGGAGTGCTGCCGGTGATGGTCGGCTTCGGCTGGGTCAGGCCCGACTTGTAGAGCTTCATGATGCCGGCGCGACCATCGGACAGCGCCGGGATCTTCTCCTCCGGGGCTGCGTTGATCGCCACCGACAGGGGAAGCTCGAAGAACTTCGTCGGGTCGATGGACGGTGCGTCACCGAGGACGACGCTCGTGTTCGGCATCCAGAAGCCGAGCTTCCCGGTGCCGTCCTGCGCGAGCAGGAACGCCTGCTTCTGGAGGCCGTTGTTCGTACCGGCGATGATGTAGCCGCCGTCGACGTCGGTCTGGCCGTTGAAGGCCAGGTCGAGGTTGTCCTGGTCGAGCTGCAGCGAGTTCGCGGTCAGCGACCACGACTTCGAGGCGTAGATGGTTCGGACGGCGTCCTGGAGCCAGGTGTCGAGCGTGGTCGGGTCGCCACCATCGGTTGCGAACGCCGGGAGGTTGTCCTTCGACGTGTGGCCGAGGCTCGACCAGCCAGTCGGGGGAGCGCCCGTCAGCGAGAACGCGTCGAGCGGGTTCGCCGGGAAGTCGGCGTCATCGTCGGCGACGAAGAGCGTTCCGTGCCCCGGCACGAAGATGGCGGAGGAGTCCGCGGTCATGGGAAATCCTTTCGTGTGAGGGCCGTGCCCTGCTGCTGTGCCAGCCGGACGGTTGGCTAGTTTCGGAGCGCCAGGTCGAACGACCCCGCGAATTGACTCACCTGCCGGCCCGTGATCTCGGGAGTGCCCTGCAGGGAGAAGATCGAGACATCGCTGATGCCGGCAACCCAACCAACGCCGGGAACGATCGCCGCCGCCGGGTTCTCCCAGCGGTGCACGACGTCGTACGCGGCCCGTGCCTGCGCGCGCGCTGCATCGAGACCTTCCGCGAACACGCTGATGTCGAGCGTGTAGGTGTACAGGCCGGGGCCGTTGTTGACTTGGCCTTCACCGATCAGGTTGAACTGCCACAGCGGCAGGTCACCGAGCACGTCCGTGTCGGTCTCAGGGGGCACGCGAACACCGTTTGGCGCGGCGGCCTTCAGCAGCGTGTAGACGAGGAGGTCGGCGTCAATCACCGCTCACACCCGGCATCTTCGCGAGAGCTTTCGCCATCGGGTGCAGGCCGCGGACGTAGCCCAGCACGGGGCCGTCCGGCTGGTTGCGGACAACGTGTCCGAGCTCCTTCGCGGCGGCCAGCGGATCCGTCGCCACGACCAGGCGGTCGGAGACGCCGCGGGGACCGCGGACGGTCTGCACCTCGATGCTGCTCGCGAACTCGCTGCCAGCGACCGCAGAAGCCTCGGCCCGGGCGAGCGCGGCGAGTTCGTTCGCGACCCGATCCATCTCGGAGTCGTCGCCCGCGACCTGGGCAGCCAGGATGCCGGCCGAGTCATTCACCGTGCTCACGTCGTCACCTTCTTTCGCCGGCGGATGCCGACCTCGAAGTGCTGGGTCCGGCCGCCCATCTTGTAGGCGACCGGCGCGGTGTCCTGGTCGTACTCGTATCCCTCGTAGGTGATTCGGGTGTTCTCGTCCCACGGCCAGCGGGTGGCGGTGATCGACCCATCGACGAACTCGCGGACACCGAAGCTGACGAGCTCGCTGCTGGACAGAAGGTGCACGTTGCAGCGCACCTGGATCGGGTCGCCGTCGGGCAAGAGCTCGGCCTGCCCGACCGATCCCGTGACCGTCTTGTACGGCTGGACGGTGACCGTGTGCCGCGGCCGCGTGAGCAGCGACATCACGACCACCCCCGGTCCAGGCCGATGCCGATCGTGCCGGGGCCGACCGTCTGGTCAGCCCCGGACAGGATCGCGACCTCGTCGTCCGTGAACCACAGATCCCCGGAGGACACAGTGGAGCGCAGCCCGTAGGAGTAGCCGCCCTCGCTCTCGCTCGTGTACCCCTCGGGGTTGCGGAGCACGCGCAGCACCGCGTTCGCGATGACGCGCTTGTAGAGGTTGGCGGTCAGCCGGCCGTCGGAGATCCGCGTGGTGAGCGTGGTTCCCCAGCGGCCGGCCGTGTAGTCCACGGCATCCAGGATCTGCATCTCGACCTGCTGACGCGTGAACTGGTCTCCGAGGTTGCCCTCGAGGTACCGTCCCGCGACGTCGTCGAACGAGACGACAGGCATGGATGCCATGAGTGCTACTCCTCGCTGTCGGCGCCGTCGCCGGTGTCGCCGTCGCCGTCACCGTCGCCCGAACCGCCCTCGGCGGCCTTCAGCTCGGCGTCGTGCTTCTCGAGGCGCTCGATCAGCTCCGCCTTGTTGCCGGTCTGCGGAAGCTCGCGCTTCTTCAGCTCGGCCTTCAGACCCGACAGGTCGAGCGCGGCGTAGCTGGCTGCCTCCGATGTCGACTCCGAACCGCCCGACTCGCTCTGCGACTCGACCGTCTCCTCGTCACGGAACGCCTTCGGGTTGGTGACGATGTCCTTCGCCCAGCCGGGAAGTTCCTGGCCGGGGGAGAGCACGACCGCCTCGCCCTTCTTGTTCGTGACGTGGACGTACGAGCCCAGGACCTTGCGGGCCATCAGAGCACGTCCGCCGCGAGGGTGCGGTTGGCGTTGTTCTCGACCGGCAGCACGATCGCCGACGCGAGGACGTTGTGGCCCTCGGGGTCGTTGTCGTGGAACGCGGCCGCGAACAGGCCCGGCTTCTCCGAGTCGGCGATGCCGTAGTCGGAGTTGATCGCCTCCGCCGGCACGCCCCACTCGGTGGAGCCGAGCCCACCGCCGACGCCGAGCGCGCCGCCCGACTCCGGGAGGAAGATCAGCTTGTCGGAGCTGATCAGGCGGGTCGCGACGTTCGCGACGTTGACCTGGTCGTCGTTCACGACGATGCGGCCGAAGCCGTACGACGCGAAGACGGCGCGGACCTGGTCCTGGCTAATGATCGCCGGCTGGTTCGCCACGGCCGCGCCGGTTGCGGCGCCGATGATCGACTGGTTCTTCTGCAGCGCGGAGAGGATCGCCGTCGACATCATCGCGACGGCCGGCGCGGTGCCGTTCGTCGCGACGTAGGCCGCCACGTAGGCGGTCAGGTCGCCGAGCGCGTTCGCAGTGATGGTCGACCAGGGCGTCGCGGCGGTCACGGTGTGACCCGCCTTGCGGCCGAAGTCGATCGTGAAGTTGAGGCCGTTCTCCTGGAGCACGATGGTGCCGGTCTCGACGGCCTGGCCCTGCGCGAGCGCCACACGAGCGGCGATCTGGGCGCCGAGTCGCTGCGCGTAGTCGTCGAACTTCGCGCCGATCGCGTCCGTCTGGCCGAACAGCGTGAGCTGGTCGTACTCCTTGACGCGCAGCTTGCGACTGATCGGAGGCAGCTTGCCCGAGCGTGCCTGGTCGCCGGGCGTCGAGCCGTACGGCGCCTCGGTCTCGAAGGTGCGGTAGGTGGCCGCGTCGGTCAGCGAGACGGCACTCGGGTCGAAGTCGTACGACAGGCTGAAGTTCTCCTGCGAGGGGAACCACGCGGAGAGCTGGAAGCCGCCGGCGACGACATCGGCCGCCGCCCGAGCCTGAGCCGTGAGCTGGGTCGCGGTGCGGAAGGCGGAAGAGTAGATACCCATCTGGGTTGCTCCTAGCTCTCGAAGACGAACTTGCCACCGGTGGTGGCCGTCGTCACGTCGGACGCGCCACCGGCGCGCTGGGCTGCGATCGGGAGGTTCGCCGGCACGATGATCGCGTGTCGGATGACGCCGACGGCGACCTTCGTGGACAGGCTCCCGTTCTCGAGCAGCAGGGGCTCCTCGAAGAGGAGGAAGCTGTCGAGCGCGGTCTGGCGGCCGTCCGACGCGGTGGTGTCGTACGGGCCGAACAGGCCGGAGGCGGTGATCTTCGCGAGCGCGATACCCGACTTCAGCACCTTCGTGTTGGCGTCGTAGTGCGTGCCCGAGGTGAACTTCGAGACGTCCAGAGTGCGGACGAGCCCCGAGCTGATCCCGTGGTCGCTGCGCAGCCACGTCAGGTCGGTGCCGCCCTCGTAGGACACCTGCGTAGTGAGATCCATGGGGATCGTCCTTTCAGGGTTGAGGGGGTGCTACTTCTTGGCGGGCGCGAGCTTCTCCCGCGCCGCCTCGCGGAGGGCCTGGATGGAGCCGGAGCCGTCTCCGCCACCCGTGCCGCCACCGCGCTGCCGTTCGAGCGCCGCCTTGACGGGGTCGATCTGCTGGCTGCTGCTTCCGCCGTTGCCGCTCGTGCCGAACGTGCTGGCGAACTCGGTGAGCGCGTCGTTGTCGATCGCGCCGTCCTGACCGACGAAGGAGTGGACGTCGATGTGGGCGAACGCCTTGTCGACGTCCTCCTGGCTCTTGCCGGTGAGCGCCCCGAAGCGCGCCGTGACGGCGTCCTTCAGATACCGCTCGGCGCCGAGGTTCTCACCTTCGCGGCGAGCCTCCTCACGCGCCTCTTCGAGCGCCTTCTCCTGGTCGGTCTGACCGTCCTTCTTGAGCTTCGCGAGCTCCTCGGAGTCGGCCTTGAGCCGGTCGTAGTCCTGTCGGGACTTCGCCGTGCTCTCGTGCTTCCGCGCCTGGTGCTTCCAGTACGCCTCGCGCTGCTCGACGGTCATCTCGGTCAGCGGCGTGTCCGCCGGGAAGCCGAGGTCGCCGCTGCCCTTGTTGCCGTCGTCGCCACCACCCTTGTCGGGCTCGCCGTCGATGAAGCGGAGTCGGGGCAGGCAGTTGACGCGCTGGCCGAAAGCGTTGGTGCGGAACATGGTGTGGTCCTCCGTGTCGGTGGATGGTGGTGCCGGCCCGTGTCGGGCACGGCGGGTTACTGGAGGCCCGCGTAGGCGTTGTCCAGGGCTCGGATGTAGTCGCGGAGGTAGTTCCGCGCTCGGGTGAGGTTCGCGCGACGGTCGATCAGTGCACCGTCGGTCGTGTCGCCGGGAATCTGCGCGAGCTCGGCGTCGACGGACGTGAGCTTCGCGTCTGCTTTCGTCCGGGCCTCGCGGTTCGCCGCCCGGATGCTCTCGGGTGTCGGCTTCACGTACTCGGGTCGGCCCGCCTCCTTCGCGGTGCGGAAGCTGTCTCCCTGCTTCACCAGGACCGGGCCGAGCTCGCCGTGCTCACGAATCGAGATGCGCGTGTTCAGCAGGTCGGCCGCCGACGTCGACCCGGCCGCCGCGTAGAGCGTCTTCAGGTCGTCGTCGTTCAGCCGGAACCCGGGGTCGTCGCCCTTCACGATCGGCATCACCGTGCAGTTGCACCGGTCGTGCAACGGGAGGAGGTCCTCCACCGCGTAGAAGCGCTGCGACGCGACCAGGCACAGCCCGCACGTGCCGCTCGTGGAGAGCTCCGGGTGGATGACCCGGCGGTAGCCGAGGACCTTCCGCTTGTTGCCGTCGAACACGCGCTGGGACTCGTCCCGATCCGCGAGGAGGACATCGTCCTCGGCGAGCTGCCGGAGACGCTGCTCTGCGGCTCCGCGAGCCTCGTCGACCGTGGCACCCCGGGACAGCTCCCAGAGGAACTGCTTCCCGGGGCGCTCGTACACCTCGAGCGCGGAGACACCGCTTCGCGGGTACGGGTCGACGATCTTCGCGAGCTCGGGACGCTCGCCGAGCGCCGCGAACACCGACTGCAGATGCGATCGCGACTGCAGCCGCATCCGCGACGTCGCCGACGCCACGTACGAGGCCGACTTGGCTGCGACCGCGAGGCGCGCGGCGTCGTCGCGAGCGTCCGAGAAGTCGCCCCACAGCCCGAGGAGGATGCGGATCAGCTGGACGATGATGCTCTGGCGCGCGTTCGCGTGCCGGTCGGCGATCGCGCCTAACTGCTGAAGCTCGGCGGCCACCGGCTACACCCCGGCCGCCGGCGTCAGGAACGCCTCGTCCTGCTTGTACTGCTCCTCGCGGGCCATCTCGGCGGGCGTGAGCTGGAAGATCTTCTCGTTGATCATCCGCTGCGAGAGACCGCCGGACTTCGCCTGAGCCGATGCGGACGCCCGCTCGGTGATCGACGAACGGTCGGCTGGCGCCCAGATCGTCTCGATCTCCTCGATCGCCGCCCGCTCCGTGTCCCCGAGAGCCTCGAACCCCATCGAGAGGGCCAGAGCGAGCGCACCGTCGGCGCGATCGTTCATCTCCTCGACGGCGAACACCAGGCCCTCGCGGGCGAGGCTGGCACCCTCGGCGGACCCGTTGGCGGCGTCCGGCTGGAGGATGTAGAGCGGCGTGCTCGTGACCGCGGCAAAGTGCCGGACGTCGTCCTTCGTCGCGCTGAGCACCGGGGTGATGTCGGTGACGCCCGACTCCCAGACCTTCGCACCCTCGGGGAGCATCCAGAGGGCGGCCGGGCCGGCCTTGAACATCTCCTCGTAGTTGATCTTCTCGCCGGCGCGCTCGTGCCACTCCGGATACCGCTCGGGCAGCTTGCCCTCGATCGCCATCTGGCGGAACGCCTGCATCGCGATCAGGGTCGACCGCTCCAGGATCGTGTTGTTGATCCGATCGAGCGAGTCGGTGTGCGCCTCGAAGACGCCCTTCCCGTCCTGCAGCGACAACTGCGTGACCGGGTTGCCCTGCGTGTAGCCGAGCGGGATCGCGTCCGACACCCACTCCCATCCGCGGCCGGGGAGCCAGGCGCTCCCGTTCGTCGGGATGGCGCTGATGCGCGCTCGGCGCATCGCCTGACGCATGTAGCCCGGCCGGAAGAGGGTCAGGACATCGACGCTGTTCAGCGGGTCGTAGCCGACCATCACGGCTGCTTCGGACAGCCACGGGCGAGCTGCGTCCTGGGTCGAGTGGACTTCCCACGGGCCGCGGGGCACGATCAGCGGATCGGCGTCGGCTGATGGCGTCTGCGGGCCGGAGTTGATCGTGAAGCCCTCACCGTAGATGCCGGCGTTGCGGAAGAGGTCGCGGGAGCCGACCTTGAGGTTGGACCGCTTCCAGATCCGCATCGCGATGGTGTCGCCGAAGTCGTCGCCCGCGGCCGCTGTTCGGAAGCCCAGCGGCTTCATCCGGTTGACGCGCGCGTTGATCGCGAGCTCGCCGATGTTGAGCCGGTGCATCCGCAGGAACCGTCGGTAGGCCTCCCGCATCGCCTGGCTCGCCTCCGACGGCAGCGCGGACGTGCCGTCGATGTACCCGCGAAGTCGTGCCAGGCGGGGGAGGCCCTGCCCGTATTCGACGGCGAGGCGCATCAGCCACCAGTCGTCGGTGCCCGGCACGCTCGTCTCAGACAGCAGCATCCGGCCACCTCCGTCTCATCGCACCGCGAACGGCACCCAGTCGTCGTCCGGCTCGTCCGCCGTCTTCTTCGCCAGCACGTCCGCGGCCGCGCGGAATGCGAGCGTCGCCGCCATCGCAGCGTCGATCTTCTTCGGCGAGTTCTTGCCCTCTTTGCCGATCACCGTGCCGCCGCGGCGCGACCACTTCCGCGCGTTCACGAGGTGACGCATCATCTGCCGGCCGAACGGCGTCTCGTCATCGAACGACACGTCGCCGACGAGGATCGACGTCTGGAACCGCTCCAGCGCCTCAGCCATCTGCACGTCGCGCTTCGTCCACCAGCCGATCGCGCTCTTCCCGGACGCCTTCACGGTCAGTTGCTCGCCGAACTCTTTGTCCCAGGCGTCCACGTAGTCCTGCCAGTGCGGCGGGTCCGCGTAGAACCCGACGACCTCGAACTTCTCAAACGCGTGAAACACGGCGGCGTCGAACGCTGTGCGGTCGACCTCCCAGCCTTCCGCCTCGGGCCCGTCCGGGACCTCCTGGATCAGCAGCGGAAACACGTGCAGGTCCGACACGCGGCAGGCGACGAGTGCCGTGGCATCGTCGGTGAGCGCGCCGTCGAAGCCGAGCGTGATCCGCTCGCCCTCCCACGGCCGTGTCCACTCCCACGCATCGGCCGGCGTCGCCTTCCGCAGGCGCGAGATCCCGCGCGGAGTCAGGAACTCTGGCTTGATCCACGCGTTTTTCGAACCGGTGACCGTGTTCAGTCGCATTCGGCGAGTTCGTTCCTCCGGCTGCCGCGGGTCGTACGCCTTGTCGATCAAGCTCTCGACGGGGTTCCAGTCGATGGCATCGCCGTAGGCCTCGCGGAACGCCTTCGCCAGCTGCTCCTCGTTGCGGAGGTCGACGACTTCGCCCCACCGGTGGTCGAACAGCAGCCGCGGCCGCCGTGCGCGACCCTCCTGGATCTCGTCTGCGTACTGGTACGTCCGCTCGGCGACCGAGTCCTCCCCGGGCGCGAACATCGTCGTCGTCTCCAGAAACCATGGCTCGGCGCTCAGCGACCGCTTGCCGAGGTTGTCGCGGACGACGTCGTACATCTCGCGCAGCTGCGGCGTGTTGTACAGGTGCGTCTCGTCGAACACGACGAACGTCTCTAGGCCGCCGTCCTTCGATGACGAGCCCGACGTCGACCGCTTGATCACGCCGCCGCCCGGGATCACAATCTGCGACAGCCCGGCGACGACGCCCCACGCCTGCAGGTCGAACAGCGGCGCCCGCGAATCGGTCAGGTTGTAGTGGATCGTCGCGAACGTGTTCCCGGTCTGCTCCTCCTCGGTCGCGAGGATGCGGATGTACGGCGACACCACAGGGCGACCCATCGGCTCGCCGCGCCGGTAGGTGTACGTGCGGCCGAGGTACTCGTACGTCTCGCCGCCCTTGGCCCATCCGGCGAACCGGGACGGGCCAAACGCCTCGAACAGCGCGATCTTCGCCGCGAGGCCGGACTTGTCGCAGCCCTTCGGACGCGAGAGAAACGCCGAGTCGTAGAGCCGGCGGCCCGTCACCTGTGCGAGCGCGTACGAGTCGACGACGAAGCCCGTGTACTCGTCACCGAAGCGCACGTGCTGGCCGACGATGTCGCCGGGACCGTGGACCGTGAAGGTTTCGATCCACCACACGGCCAGCCAGCCGAGCGAGATGTTCCTGTCGTGTCCGGGCGCGGTGATCACCCGGCGCGGCATCAGTCCTCCGTGCCCGTGAGGCGCTGGCGGCGGTCCTCGATCGAGGAGACATTCCCGAGCGCGGTCGACGTCGTGCCCGGCGCCTCCGACGGCATGCCACCGATGCCGATCTCGACGCGCAGCCGCGATCGGTCCTCCGGCGTCGCGCCGAACTTCTGCACCCGCAGGCGCACCTCGGCGGCGAGCTCCCACTTGCCGTCCGTCCACATCGCGTGATGCATCAGCGCCGTGTCGAGCAAGAAGTCCCAGTCCGGGCCCGTCATCATCCGGATCGCCTGCGGCGACTCCCGCCAGTGGTTCCACCACGCGACCGTCCGCGGGTGCCACTTCACGCGCACCTGCTTGCCCGACCGGTCCGCCCGATACAGCGGCGGCAGCGCCATCCCGCGCTTCTTCCCGTCCGCGACGAGCTTCGTCGTCTCCTGGTTGTCCCTCTCACGCGACCGGTTCCCCGACGGTGCAGGACCGCGGCCGGCCATCAGCACAGCCCAATCAGGGCGCGGCGAACGACGGTGAGCATGGCAACCTCCGTGACGGATGCACGCCCGCCATGACGGCGAGCAGCGCGCGGCTGAAGATCACCCCCCAGACTCGCGCGCACCGCGAGCAGCAGAACGCGTAGCGGTCTTGGAGGGGGTGGGTGGGGGAGGGGTTCCCCCCTGGGGGTGGGTCAGCGTGCGGGTGTTGTGACGCTGGTTGGTGTGTCGGGTTGTGTCTTTCCGTCGAGGTTGAGGGTGCCGGTGATCCAGGTGGCGAGGAGGGTGCCGGCTACTGTGACGGGGAGCACTACGAGTGCGGTGACGAGGGCGGTTTTGACGCGGGTGCGTTCGTCGGTCTGACGTGCCCGGGTGGTGGCGCGGTTTTCTGAGCGCATGCGGCATCCGGTGTGCTTGCCTTCAAGCTTGGTGCGGACGTGGCGTGCTAGTGCGACTGCGCCGACGAGAGCGAATCCTGTGAGGATGACGCTGAAGACGGTGAGAGCTGGTGTCGTGCCGGTCGCTTGGACCCAGACGAGTGCGGCGACTAGCGAGAGCCATGCGAGGAAGATGGCGGGACTGGCGAGTCGGGTCCACTGGATGATCGGCGGCCCGGAGCTGACGATCCGGTCGGCGGCCGCCTTCTTCATCTCGGTGATTGCCGCGAGCTGTTCCCATCCGGAAGAGCTGTCGGCATGGATCGTCGGGATCTGGTCCTTGCCGACGGTGACGGAGACGTGTGCCCTCTCAATTCCGTCTGCTGAGTACTCGATCATCAGGCTCAGGTTTTGTTTCTCGTAATCGGCGAGGCCGGCCAGGTCGGCGGCGTCCACCTCGCGGGTGTTCATCAGACGGACGACAGAGAAGATCGACCTGATGTTGGCGTTCGGGAACGCTTCGATCCTTCGAATCAGCAGGTCGCGCACGTCAATCAGATCGTCGGTGTCCATGACGACGCCGCGGAAGGAAAGCGGGTCGTATTCGGTCGTCGGGATTACACCAGGCATCTGGGATCGGTAGGCGGTGCGGGGACCGTAGAGCCAATCGAAAGCCATGGCTGCACCATATCGGACGGCGAGTCAGAACGGCGCCCGATGCTCAGCGGGAGCCTGGTCGACTAGTCCGGGGTGCGTTGACTTGCCCTCGTCGCGGCGTGCACGGCGCGCTGCGGCGGATGCGGTGCCACCCTCCGATGACGACTTCCGTTGGTGGTGCCACTCGCACAGCGCCTGCAGGTTGGATGGGTGGTCGGTTCCTCCCTCGGTGGGGCGGATGATGTGGTCGACCTGGTTCGCGTGGCGGCCGCACTTCCTGCCGGTGTCGGCGCGGATGTGCTGGCAGCGGTGATGGTCACGGCGCAGCACGAAGATGACGATGGCGGGCCAGTTGCGGGGCAGCTCGTGCCGGCGGTTGCTGCCCTTCCACCCGGGCATCAGTCGTCGCCGTCGTCCCCGCCGTAGAGGACGTGGTCGGTGATCCGTGCGACCGTGAATCGAGCCAGGCCGACCGCGGCCTCGGGTGACGTCGACGGGCCCATGGTGAAATCCGAGGCGAACGCGAGCGGAAGCACGCCCTCCTCGGCAGTGAGGATCGCCGTGGAGGTGGCGAGTACCCAGCCGGACAGCTGGCCCTCGTCGCCGATCGCGTCGAGGTACTCGCGTACCGCGTCGTCGAGCTTCTCGAGCGAGGTGAGTTCGTCGGTCACTAGTCGTCCTCCGTCGGTACGTTGTGCCCGACGCGCTCGCCGTCGAGTGCGACCTCGAGCATCCCGCGGGTCATCGGGAACGGCTGACCGTCGGCGATGAGGACACCGACCGCGGACTGGCCGGCCTGCTCCAGCTCGATCGATTCCTTATGCGTGACGAGGATCCACCCAGACACGTATACGTCCGGTGCGGTGCGCTCGTAGAAGCGGGCGATCGCGGCGCGCAGCTCGTCCTTCGCTGCCTGGAAGTCGTGGTCCATCAGGCGAGCGTCTCCGCGATCCGGCGCGCGAGCTGCTTCAGCCCATGTCGCACGGTCGACTTCGGGAACGTCACGACCGGTCGGTCGTCGTCCTCCGGGCTGCTCACGGTCACCGGGATGTCGATGCTGCCGACGACGACCGTCTCGCCGGCGATGCGGAGGAGGATGTCGCCCTGCACGGTGCTCAGCTTCGCTGCCATCGTCATCCCCTCCCGAGTGGGTTCTTGCCCTTGCGTTCGGCCGGCCAGATCCCGAGCGCGTCGTGGAACCACTGCGCGACGACGTTGTCGAGGTAGGTGGCAGGCAGGTACTTCCGCAGGTGGTTCTTCAGCGCCGTGTACGGGTGCGGGCTGGTCGCCCACTTCGCCAGGCCTGGTCCCTTGGTCCAGTACCACTTCAGGTATCCCCGGGATCCGGGGCGAGGGTCGGCGACAGCGTCAGGCTTGATTGTGGCCACGGTCACCTCCGTTGGGGTCGTGACGTTCGTGGGTGGTTCTGGGTAGGCTGCCCGGCATGAGCAATCCGCAGCCAGGCTTCTACGACGACGGGAGCGGCCGGCGCCGCTGGTGGAACGGCGACGACTGGACCGACCACTACGAGAGCGCGCCGGCACCGGTTGCCGTTGCCGAGAAGCCAAAGGGCAGGACGGCGAACAAGATGCCCGTCTCGTACGTGCGCGAGCAGAAGGGCCACAGCATCACGGCGTGGATCCTGCTGTCCTGCATCGTCGTCGGCATCCCGTGGCTGATCTACTACTCGGTGAGCCCGAACCACTACTGGCACGCCTGACCGGTCGCGCGCAGGTGCCCCTACCCGAGTCGTAGGTCGTGGGGGTCCTTCGCTGGTCGACCCCCGTGGACGGAGGGTGCGCGTTGACGCGCGACCGGAGAGGGGTTGCCAGCTCACCCGCACGGGCAACGTGTCGGTCTCCTGCCGGTTGGCGCGGAAGCGGTCACGCGCATGACCGCCGATGGACCGTTGTGCGAACGAGGCTCGAGTGGCTGGCAAGACTGAGGCGGGGCGGAGCCGAAGCACCGCCCCGCACGATCCGTTTCGCGCTCCCGAACACCGGAGGATCAGACCGAGCCGGGTGCGAAGGGCGCGACCCGGGTTGCTCTTAACGCAAGACGCCGAGCCAGCGAATCTGTGAAGGATTCGGGCTCGGCGTGCAAGCTTGCGTAGCGCCAGTCTACATGGAGGGTGGGACACTATCTGGCTGAGTTCGTATCCGGCGTGTCCGCCGCTCCTCGTCGGCCGCCCACTGAAGCAGCTCGGCCGTCTCGACGTAACGGCTGCCGGCAACGAGTACGACGGGGAGCCCTGCCTCGATCCACCGGTTGATCGTCCGTTTCGTCTTCCTGATGAGCACGGCGGCCTGCGAGGGCCTCAGGTACTTCCGCTGTCGGTAGACCGCCCGCAGCTCGTCCTCGGTCACAGGAGCGCCTCTCGATCCGTCCAGGCCAGCGGCTTGCCGTTGTCGTAGTGCGCACGATGGGTCGTGTGGGCGACGGCGGCCGCGAGCTCGCAGCGTCGGATGCGCTCGGAACGGCCCACCGTGATGCACGTTGAGGCGCAGCGGTCCGCGTTCGGATCGAACGTCGGGTGCCCGGAGCAGCTGAGGCAGAGGCACTCATCGGCGCACCTCATCGGTTGGCGATCTCGAGGAGGACGTCGGCATGGCACGGCTGGTCAAGCGGGCACCAACACGCGAGGTTCTTTCCGCGAAGCGGTCCGATCCACGCGGCGAATCGCGCGGGTTCGTCGCGCTCGAACACCGCGCAGTAGGTTCGGAAGAGGCCCACCGCCTCGACGATCGCAAGGCTCGGAGGTGAGGAGCTGATGTACGCCATCAGGATCTCCCTGTCGCCAGTGCGCGGGTCGATTCCCGTGCCTCGCCCGTAGCGGTCGCGCACCGTCTCCCAGGGCAGGCCGAAGACCGTGCCGCCACCGACTCGGAAGGGATTGCCGTACTTCGACGGTCGGGCGACGACAACCGTGTTCTCCGGCTTCCGCCACCCCTTCCGGCGGCTCAGCTGCACGCGCTCCGGCATCGCGTTCACTGCCCGTCCTCACACGGGCACGGCTTCACCGTGAAGCACGACTCGCAGACGACCTCGCCCGGTCGTAGGTCTGTCTCGTGGTCTACGAACGAGCTGTGGAGGGACCGCCGCGCCAAAGCGGTTGCCGTCTCGATCAGCTGGTTCGTCCTGCCCAAATCGGCCGTAGCTATCGGCTGAACATCCGCAAGGACGTCTGCCGCCGGGCCGTCTGGGCGATGGACCGGGCAGGCGCTCAGTGGGTCGCCCGGGTACCGGCATGTGCACGCCCGCACCTCTTCGAGCTCCCAGTCGAGCGCGTCGAGAATCTTCGTCTTCGCCTCGACGACGTACCCGCACTCCGAGCACGACACGTCGACGTCCCGCATCGACTCCGAGAACCACGACGCCGACACCGCCTGCTCACCGCACGCCGGGCAGACGCGGTCTGACGTTGACCGCTCGCGGCGGGCGTCCATCGGATACCGGGCGCGCAGCGACCACAGCATCTCCAGGACGTCCTCCCGGAACGTCTCGTAGAGCTCCCAGCCCTGCAGCTCCTCCTCGTGCACGAGCAGCCACGACGTCTGCAGGCGGGTCAGCAGGGCGACGCCCTCCGGCGTTGCCTCCGCGCGGAAGCCCTTCACCTCGCCGCGGGCCGCCCACGCGACCAGCGTTGTTGTCGCCGGCGCCAGCTTCAGCGCGGCGGCCGTGGTCATCACCCAGTAGATGATCCGCTCGTACACGTCGTCAATGTCGTCGACGGCGCTGATCCGCATCGGCGCCGACCACTCGCGCAAGATGTCGCCGCGCTCGCCTTGCCCCGATGTCGCCACCCGGCGGACGTGTTCGAGCAGGTCAGGTGCTCGCCGGAGCGCCTGGTGCAGCCTCCACCGCTGGATGCGCTCGGCCTCCGCCTCGTCCGTCTCGATGATCGTCTCCACGTCGTCTCCTCTCACTCGCTCGGGTACTTCTGCCGACGGCCACCCTCGGCCGGCACGAGGTCGTCCAGCGCCGTCCGGGTCTCCGCCATCCGGTCGCGCATCTGCTGCACCGCGAGCTCGCCGTCCTTCTCCGCGTTCGCCACGGCCGCATCCCACGCGGCGCCCATGACGGCGGCCGCGAACTCGGCCGCCTCCACGATCGACACGGGCGCCGTCCGCCCCTTCAGCTCGAGCGTGACGTCGCCGTCGTCGTTCGCCCATGCGTCCGCGATGGTGACTTCCTTCGTCCTCGTGATCGCCATCAGAACCGCTCCTGCGACGGCCATGCATCGAACGGCTCCGGTTCGGCAGGCGCCGGCGGCTGGTCCTCGGGCGCCGAGATGAACCGGGCCCCGTTCACGTTCAGGTCGACCGCGTGCCGCGTCTGCCCGTCGTGCTCGTACTCCCGCACCTTCGCCGACAGGAACCCGGACGCGGATACCCGCTGACCCTCCTGCACGCTCGGCTGGTCGCTGCCCTTCATCCAGAGCGTGTACCTGGTGCGGCCCTCGGTCTTGTCGCGCCGCTCGAACGTCTCGTAGACGCCCACACCCCACGCACCCGAGTTCGTGCTGAACACGCGCTCGACCGTGGCGTTCTCGACGATGATCTTCGCCATCTGTCTCTCCTTCGTTTCGTTGTTCGGCGGCTAGTCGACCGGCCGCCACGGCCATCTCTGGGATCCCGGCTGTCCCGGGTTGGCTGAACGGCCGAGCTTCTCCGGCCATCCGCGCGCGTCACGGTCGCCGCGCCACTTGACCATGTCGACGTGCAGCGGGTTCTTCGAGTTCCGGCGAAGGCCGTATCCGAACTCGGGCCAGCCGAGGAGCGCCGCCGACCCGCGCGGTCGCAGGTCACGCTCACCGCGCGGATTCGTCGCGTGCCCGGCGTGCGCCTCGATCACAAGCGCTAGGCCCCGGTCCCGGAGCGTGTCCAGCGCAGCCAGCAGGGGTGCGGCGTCGTCGTCGTTGTTGATCGCGCCGCGCGTCAGCCGATACAGCGGGCCGATGAACAGCACGTCCGGCTTGTGCTCGTCCGCGAGACGGTGCAGCTTCCCGAGGTCCATGTCCTTCGTCAGGTCGAGCCGGGAGATGCACGCCAGGTGGAAGTTCTTGTACGGGTCGTCGGCCTCCAGCTGCTCAGCGGAGTGCGCCCACTTCCGCGTCTCACGCGCCCACTGCTTCTCGGTGTTCTCCGTGTCGACCACCAGCACCCGAGCTGGTGCGATCGGATACTCACGGAACGGGTGGATGCCGGCGGCCGCGGTGATCGCGAGCTGCCGCATCATCGTCGTCTTCCCGCCACCCTCGCCACCGGTCAGCATGAACCGGTCCTTGCGCTCGAGCAGCCCCTGGATCACCCAGTCGTAGTCGGTCTGCGTGGTGCGCAGCACGTGGGACAGCGACACCGCGGTGATGTCCTCGATCATGTGGCCGTCGCGGACCTCCCGCAGGTCGGTCATCGCCGCCTCGAGCGCGGCGCCGGGCTGAACGGCCTCCTTCGACGCGGAGTCGTTGAGACGGCGGGCGACCTCGCGGAGCTCGCGTCGCATCGCGGCACGGCGGACGATGCCGGCGTAGTAGCCGACGTTCGCCGACGTCGCGACGAGGCTCGTCCAGCGGAACAGCTCTTCTGCCGGGACGTGCACGCCCCACCCCTGGAGGTGGTCGGCGACGGTGATCGTGTCGATCGGCTCCCGGTTGCCTACCATGCTGGCCATGCCGGCGAAGATGTCGCCGAGGCGCTTGTCGAAGAAGTCGCGTGGGGTGCACTGCGACGCAGCCTCGCGGAACACCCGCCCGTCCAGGAGCAGGGCGCCGATCACGCGCTGCTCGACCTCGCTGATCGGCATCGTCTCCGCTGCCTCGCGCACCATGATGTCGGTCATCGCTGGTTCTCCTTCTCGAGAATCACGAGGGGCCGGCGGCCCTTCGTGATGCCGCACGTTGACCAGCCGGCCATCTTGAAGCAGTAGCCCGGGTTGGTCGATCGGATCTGGCGGGGGTTGACGTAGGTGTACAGCCGCTCACCGGGCCACCGATCGCGTGCCCAGGTCTCGGCGTCGAGGATCATCGACGACGCGCGGTGCGGCGACTCATTGCGGAACGCGGCACAGTTGACGCCCTGCTGCCCCGAAGCGTCGATGAACTTGCGCCAGACGAACAACGCGTCATCATCGTGCGCGAAGAGCGCAGGGTCCCTCCCGTCCCGATAGCGGCGATGTGAGTAGTGCCGGCGGTGCAGGGCGAGGCCGAGCCCGTCGCCGTCACGCGAGCGCCGCCAGAAGGTCGATCCCGTCATCGTCGTTGTGCCCAGGAGTGGAACGCTGATCGTCGTCATCGCAGCATCCACTCCTCGTTCCCGAGACCGTCGTCGCCGCCACGGTCACGCCGCGGCGGCAGCGGCTCGTCCTCCCACCGGCCCTGATTCAGCCACGTCGTCGGGTACGGGATGAACTGCTTCTCCGGCAGGTTCGGGTCGTTCGCGTAACGGCGGGCGCCGTCCAGGATCTTCGCCACGTCGGTCACCTTCGCGAGACTGACGAACTTCGCCCGTGCTGCCGCGCGTCCCACCTTGCGCGGGTAGATCACCCAGAACTCCTCGAAGTCGATCTCCGGGTTCTTCTTAAGGGGTTCTTCTTCTATAAGAGGAACGGCCTGCGCGATTTTGCCGGTAGCTTCGCCTCTCGTTGCCGGTACCTTCCCGAAGGAACCGGCAGAATTTGCCGCTTCCTCATCGGTCACGAGACGACCGTTCGGATGGAGGACGTAGCCCGTCGACATCGCGGTCGCGCGACCCTGCCGACCACGACGACGCACACGCTCGATCACGCCGAGCGCCTCGAGCTCACCGAGCGCGGTACGCACCGTCCGCTCGCTCAACTGCATCTCCTCAGCGATCGTCTGCTGGGACGGGAAGATCCCGCCCGGGCCCGACCGCGACGCCAGCGCCGCATAGACCAGCAGCGACCGCCGTGTGAACCTCTGGTCCCGAATCATCCAGTTCGGGATCGCAGCAAAACCCTCGCTCACGCTGCCTTCTCCTTCCGCTCGCGGTCCCACCGCTTCCTCGCACCCTCACCCGTCATCCCCACCGCACGACCGATCGCAGCCCACGACTGCCCCCGATCCCGCAGCTCCGACGCCGCATCAGCGAGAACCTCGTCCAACGCCTCATGCAGGGCGAACATCGCAGCGAACTCGGGCTCGTCCCCCTCGTTCTCGAACCGGCGCGCAGCCGCACGCAGCAGACGGCGCAGCATCTGCACCAGACCGATCAGATCCCTCCGGCTCACCACCACTCCATTTCCGTCGCAACTTTTGTTGTCACCGAATTCGGCATCAGCCGGAGCCCGGCCAACGTCACCCACTCGTCCCACTCAGGGCCGTACACGTCCCGCATTCGCGCCGCAGCATCCGCATGCGAGATCCGGATCCGGGTGCCGCGCGTGGTCAGCTCGAACCACGTCCCCTCCAGGGCGTAGAAGACCGGCACCAACTCCGGATGCTCGACCGCCCGCTTCACGCCCTTGACCTTCCAGCCGTAGACGAGAGCCACCGTCTGCAACGTGTGCTCGTACTCCGGGTTGCACAGCCAGCACGACGTCACCCCCTCGGCATGCATCGGCTTCCGCTTCGACCCACCCATGCCGACCGCGTTCCGGTGCTGAAACTGCAGCCCGCTGCGGCGCCCGCAGGTGACGCACCGCTGCTCGTCGCGCTCCTTCACGACCGCCCACACCACGGGCGACGGCCGACTCACGATGACCACCTGGTGGTGAGTCGCCGAGGGGCGTCCGCGGGAGCCGATAGAGTCCGGCGCATGGAGTGGATAGCGACAACCATCGCTGTGATTGCTGCCGCAGCAGCTGTATGGCAAGCTTTCGAGGCGCGGCGTGCCAGACGAGGAGCCGACAGATCGAGCAAGTCGGCGTCCGACGTGGCTGAGCGAGTTGCGGCAGCTCTCGAAGAGCAGGCCAAGCTCGCCCGAGAGTCAGCCGAGGTGTACCCGAACCCTTGGTCCTTCTCGCAAGAGCGAGGCAAGAACACCACGTACTGGACGTTCACTCTCCGCGGGAACGAACCCGCCCACGAAGTGAAGTGGGATGCCGAGCCATACGATCCCAAGTTCACGACCGTCGAGGAGCTGCCGACGGAAATGCTCCCCGGGGACGCAGTGCGGTTTCGGTGGTTCAAGGTTGGCCCTTCGCCTTCCTCCATCAGGCTCACGGTCTCGTGGAGGCGCCCCGGCGAGACCGAGCGCAGAGAGTCACGTGCGACGCTGATGTAGCGGGCAATCATCGGGCGCTGGACGGTCATGCGGCCACCGCCCCGAGGAACTCGGCGACCGCGTGCCCGAGGTCGCGTGCGGCCGGCGGCGTCACCGCGTTGCCGGACTGCTTGACCTGCTCCCGCTTCGTGCCGAGGAGGACGTAGTCGGTCGGGAACGCCATGCCGCGCTTGATCTCGTCGGGCTCCAGCATCCGGAACAGGACCTCGTCCACGTCCAGGGTCATCGGCTCGACAGGGGTGAGCAGCGACTGGTGGCCCCCGGTCGTGAGCGTGCGAATCGGTTCCGTGACGGGCGTGCTCATCTCGGCGCCGCCGTCGTTGTTCCGCATGACGAGCGCGTGGTGGTTGCCGTTCGCTGCGACGGTGTCGATCGGGTGGGTGACAGGCTTGGCGACGCCGTGATTCCGCATGGGGATCACCAGCGCGGTCTCGTTCCGCGTCGACTGCGTCCTTATCGGGACGGTGGCTGGCGCGGCGGCCTTGCCGTCGCGCCCCTCAACGGGGACCAGCAGCGCCGGGTACTGTACGAGCCCGTGGCCGGCGCCGTCCGCGACGATCGTGCGCATCGGTTCGAGCGCGGGGTCGATGCTGCGCTCGCGCTCGCGGAACTGGGTCAGGAACGGCGGCACGGCAAGCGCCTCGGAAGTCGTGGTGTGCTGCGTCGGCAGGACCTCCTCGACCGGGCGCGCGCGCAGGTAGGTGCCCGGCTTGCCGGATGCGGCGTCGTAGGTGTTCCCCGCGGCCGCGAGCACGATGGGTCGCCAGTACTTCTCGATCCCGAGGCGCACGCGCTCGCGCGTCTTCGGGGCTCGCTTCTTGTCGCCGAATCGCGTGCCGGGCAGCGACCAGTCGATGATCGAATCGGCCGGGAGCCAGGCCGGCTCGACGACGGCGGCGCACTTCGGGCACCGGTAGACGTACTGGGCCCGATACCGGCCCCACGCCTCGGCCTTCTTGAACGCCTGCACCGCACGGACCTCGCCGTGCTCGACGCAGACCGCGAGCGGCCGCGTCCACTTCTCGAGCCGCGGGCGCGGGTGCTTCGCCGAGACGAGATCCTTCCGCCAGAAGACGACGTACATCCGATCGCGCGACTGCGGCGCCGGCAACCCGGCGCCCTGCGCGTGCATCGAGTTCAGCCAGACGATCTCGTGCTGGTAGCCGAGGAGCTCCATCGCCATCAGCCAGGCCGGGAACTGGATCCACCGGTGCGCGTCGACGACGTTCTCGATGATGATCGCCTTGTACCGGTGGTACTCGGCAAACCGCGGCACGTCCCACATCGTCGCCCGGGACCGGTTCGCTGCCTCGTCGGCGAGCGGTCGGGTACCGTCGAGGTCGAAGAGGGCGGCGTCTTCGGCGCGCTGCCGCTTCACGCCCTTCGCGATCGAGTGGTTTGTGCACTCTGGCGACGCCCACAGGATGTCCGTGCGCGGGAAGTAGGCAGGGTTCACCTGCGAGATGTCCGCGCTGCTGTGGTCCGTGTCCGGGTGGTTCAGCTGGTGCGACTCGATCGCACGGGCCCAGTGGTTCGCCGCGATGATGACGCGGAAGCCCGCCGCGACCAGACCCGTCGACGAGCCGCCAGCGCCACAGAACAGGTCGGTGACCGTCAGTCCGTTCACGCCCGCCCCTCCTTGATCTTCTTCCTGTCCCGAGGCGACATCCCGCCCCAGATCCCAAACCGTTCGTCGTGCTCAAGCGCGTACGCCAAACACCGCTCCCGCACGTCACACCGGCCGCACACCCGCTTCGCGTCCCGAGTCGACCCGCCCTTCTCCGGGAAGAACGCCTCCGGATCCGTCTGCAAGCAGAGACCCGCCGCCATCCACTCCCGCTCGATCTCCTCCCGGCTGTCCGGCACGACCGTCGCGAACATCCGCGGCAGCCCCACCGGCTGCGGGAACACCTCCAGCTCGCTCACGACGCCCGCCGCTCATCCCGACGCCGCCGCTCCTCCGACGCGTACGGCTGGAACACCGCCGCCAACTCGCCACGACCGTGCCGGCGAGCGACCGTCACCACCGACTCCGCCGACCGCTTCACCGCAGCGGTGACCATCAGCGGATGCATCTGCCCGCCGAGCAGCCAGTCGACCTCATCCAGGAGCTCGATGCCCTGGAGGACCGCATGCTTCGTGCCCATCTCTTTCTCCCCCGGGACAGGCCACAGGAACCCACCCCACGTGTGCAGCCGCCGCCACTCGACCGCTTCCGCCGACTCCAAGTAGGCCACTAGGCTCCCGCCATGACTGACCCACGTCGCACGCTCCACGGCCTTGAGAACTTGCCCAGCATCGGAGGCTCTGTCGACTTCTGGGCCAATGGAACCCAGTACCTGATCGACGCGGACCAGGTCGATGCGTGGGCTCTGTCCAAGAACATCGGCGGGAAGTGGCGTCGCGTCCTCGAATTCGGAACCGACCAGGATGGACGCCTCCAGATCTTCGACGAGCGGCTCGGTCCGATCCCCGCCGGGACGGAAAGCTGGCAAGCGCTGGTCGGCCGACACCTGTAGCGGGCTCACACCGCCCTCCGCCCTGTGCCAGTCGTCAACGCCGCGCACTCCTGTTCCAACCGAATAGCCGTCGCACGTGCACGGTCCCGCTCGCCCTCGACATGTCGCAGAGCGGCCCCGAAGAGGATCGAGCCGGCGGCCGTTGCGAGACGCTCGTGGAGCAACTCCTCGCGGGCAGCCGCGAGCTCGGCGCGCAGGTTCGACTCCTGCACCTCCGACCACTCCGGATCCCGAGTCAGCTGGTCCCGCAACTCGGCCAGGAACGACTGCACGTCGTCCGCTGTCCACGCGATCGGCGTGCTCGTCGCCGTAGCGATCGCCGCGTCCGTGAACGCGAGCGCATCCTGGGCGCTCATGCCCCACCCCCGAACCCATCCGCGTGACCACGATCACCAGCACGCTGATCAGCTCGGTCCGTGCGGTGGTTGTCCAAAGCCGCCTCGAGGGTGTCGAGGAACTTCCGCATCGACCGCTCCCGCTGCTCCGCCATCAGATAGGCGAGCTTCAGCTCGTACGCCCGATCCGAAGCGCGCGCGATCTGCTCCGCCTCCGCCCGCGTCACCTTGTCGCCCGTCGCCCGAAGGCGGACCGTCTCCTTGTCGATGAACGCCTCGAAGTCCGTCTTCGCCTTCGCGAACACCCGGCCGGCGTCCTCCAACTCCCAGTTGAAGTCCCACCGCATCGCCACCACCCGCTGCCCGAACGTCGCACCCGGGCCCAGCCGGTGCAGCGTCTCGACGAGCTTCGCGTGCAACGGCACCGTCAGGTCCGGTTCCGCGAGCCCGATGTCCCGGAGGACATCCCGCAGCATGGGCGGGATGTCCTCCGTCCGCTCGATCGTCGCCATGATCACGCCTCGCCGCCCGGAGTCGCCGTCGGCCACTCCGTCACAGCGTCGTCGGCCGGCTCTGCATCCGCGGGCGCCGCCTGCTCCTCCGACTGCTCAGGAAGCCGCTCGCGCAGCGTCCACAGCATCTCCTTCACCGTCGGGGCGTTCTCCTCCGGTCCGACCTTCAGGCCGAGCTCGCCCGCGGTCTCCGCATCGCTGTAGACACCGCGAAGCTGCACACGATCCCGGCACGCCGAAGCGAGCGCCACCCAGTCCCTCGACGGACGAGGGGGCATCGCGGGCGCCTGCGCAGGCTGGGGACGCTGCACCTGGTTCACCGGCGACACGCTCTCCGACTCACGCACCGTGTCCGAATGCGTACGCGCACCCATCGGCGCACCCTGCGTGATCCCGAGCCGCGACCACATAGCGTCCACCGTCCAGTCCTGCACGTCGGTCGGGCCCTTCAGCGGAAGATGCGCCGACCGGACACCGGTCAGCAGGAACTTCCCGCGCTCGCGCATCTCGACCACCCAGTCGACGTCGAACGGCAGCGACTTGTGCCCCTGCACCTTCCACGTGCGCTCCGCCGTCGGCTGGCCGCCGTCCATCACCGCGACCTCGTCGAGACGCGCCGTGATCAGCACGGGCCCGTTGTGCGAGCGGAGCACGTCCATGACGTCCTTCCACTGCTGCGCGGCGACGTTCCACAGATCCATCGAGATCGTGTAGTCGTTGTTCGCGTTCTTGCGGCCCTTCGCCCGCCGGTTGGCCGCGACCTGCGCGTTGTCCGTGATCAGGTTCCACAGCCGGGTGCCCGAGTCCAGGACGATCAGGTTCGGCTGCTCACCAGCCGGCTCGGCGACCGCGTCACGCACGGCGCCGAGGATGCCCTCGTAGGAGCCGTTGTGTAGCACGATCTCGAAGTTCGCACCGGGGACGACGCCGTACTCGTCCGGGTCGTTCTCGCCGACACCGATCCACAGCGTGCGGTTCAGCAGGGGAGAGGCCGACGCCTGAGCACACGCCCACGACTTCCCGGTCTTCTCCTTGCCCGCGAGCAGTCCGATCGGCCACGATGGCAGCCCTGTCGGCTTCCTCGTCTGCAGCGCCATCTAGTTCTTCTCCTTCGTGTTCTTCCCCGCGGTCACCCGCAGAGACGCCTTCTTCACCGTCACGCGCTCCGTACGCACCTGCCGCATGAACTTCGCCTCGTGCTCGGTCACCGCCGCCTGCTCCCGCTCGAACGCCTCCGCCGCCTGACGCAGATCGTCAGACGCCTGCTCCAGGCGCTCGTACAGACCCGCCGGCGCAGCCAGCGCAGCAGCCGTCGCGTCGAGCTCGATCACAGGGCGCTCCTCGACCACAGCCGGCGTGAACGACACCCGCGCCAGAGGCGACTCCTGCACCACCGACTCACCGGCGTCCAGCCGCTCGAACATCGCCCGGTACGCCGGCTCCTTGAGGTCCTTCGCCTGCTTCTCCAGATCCAGCCCTCGCAGGTAGTTGACCGCGAGTGTGTCGAGCTCCTCGTCGATCTCCGGCTCGATCGGCTCACGGTCGGCAGCGGCATCGAGCGCGGCCAGGAACCGGTCCGCGAGGACCTCCAGCTCCTCGGCCAGCGCCGCCGCCTCCGCGTCCCACTCCACCCACCACGTGCGCAGCACACCCGGGGCGAAGCCGCCGGCGACCATGATGCGGGGTTCGGCGGCATAGACGCAGCGGCGGGCGCCGATCACTCGCATCACCCAGACCTTCTGGATGAAGTAGCCCTTCGCCTCGTACGTCTCGGTCCCCGGGGCGATGTCGAGATGGTCGCCGTGGGTCTTGATCTCGTCCACCACCAGCTCACCGTCGAAGCCGACGCCGACACCGTCCGGCGACGCCAGCTTGCGCGGGTCGTCAGCGGCACGGAACACGCGATGCTCCGGGGCGATCATGAATCGGCGCTGCAGCTCGGCCGCGATGATCGGCTCCCGCTCGTTGCCCCACCGGGTGTACTGGTTCCCGGCGAACGAGTCCGTCGTGATGCCGAGCTTCAGCTTCACCAGCTCGGGGATCGTGATCTTCCCGAGGTACAGGTCCCGGATCTCGGTCGCCGTGATGCCGCGACGACGCTCCGCCAGCCACGCCTCACGGTCCTGATCGGACGCACCGGCGCGGGCCTCCAGCTCGAGCAGCTTGGACGCGATCGCCGTGCTCATCGGTTCGCCTTCCGCGCCTTGTAGCGACGGACTCGGTCGCGCCCGCACTCGGCGCAGGTGAAGCCGTCTCCCTGCCGGTGTTCGCCGACCTCCGCGATGACGTGGCCGTTGACGCACTCCCCGTCGCGTCGGGCACGGATCGCGGCAGCGGTCGCTCCGTTTCCGCGCGCGGTGTTCTCCTTCGTGGACACCGGCTCCAAGTGGTCCGGATTCACGCACCGCCGGTTCCGGCAGAGGTGATCGACGTCGTTCTCGCCGAGGTCGACGCCGGCCAGCGCGAGCGCCACGCGGTGCGCGAAGTACTGGCGGCCGTCGCGCTTGAAGCGGCCGTAGCCCTTCGAATCGAGAGAGCCACGCCACTCGATGCATCCGTTCGGGAGCATGGCAGTGAGAGCCGCGAACTCCTCCTCGGCGATCAGACCAGGCTCGATCGTGTTGATGGTGTGCATCAGGCCGCGTCACCGCCTTCCGGCGCGTCGACGTCCAGCACCGCGTCGCCACGCAGCGGCGTTACGGTCGCCTCCGCGGACGGCAGCGGCACCCGACCCAGACGCACATCCGCGATCCCGGCCAGCTTCTGCCGCAGCACCTCCGCCTCCGCCTCATCCTCCACCGGCTCGACCCGTGTCAGCTGCACCGTCGGCGTCTGCAGACCAGCTGACGGGGTGATCTTGATGTCCGCAGTCTTGAACGTGACGATCGCCACGTGCTCCAGCTCCGGGTCGCCCACCAGCCGGGTCGCCCAGGTGCCGCCGTGGAGGCCGTTCGCCTCGTTGTCCTTCGGCAGCGAACCCTTCAGCTTCGTCTCCGCCATGATCAGTTGCCCTCCTCGTTCACCACGGCCGACGAGGACGCGGGGTCGATCATGCGACCGAGCAGCTCGATCGCCTCGTCACGGTTGATCCGCGCCACCTGCACGAACTCCGAATCGGCGTCCTCCTGGATCGCCTTCTTGTACTTCGCCTTCATCGCCGTGTAGACGGCGTCGTAGATGTCGTAGTACGCGTCCGAGTACTTCTCGATGGGCGACCCGGCAGCGTCAGCGGCAGCGACAGCGTCAGCGGCAGCGTCAGCGTCAGCGCCAGCGGCAGCGACAGCGGCAGCGTCAGCGACAGCGGCAGCGGCAGCGTCAGCGACAGCGACAGCGTCAGCGGCAGCGGCAGCCTCAGCCACCGCGT